>CAZLRL010000006.1:0-21493 GCA_964561645.1 uncultured Desulfobacterales bacterium | reverse complement strand
CAGGAGGCCCAGCATGATCCCCCCCACAATGGCACCGGGAAAGGAGCCGAAGCCCCCCAGGATGGCAGCCGCAAAGCCCTTGAGGCCCAGAAGCACCCCTACGTCGTAAGCCAGGGTGGTGATGGGGGTCACCAGGCATCCGGCCAGGCCCCCCAGGGCCCCGGCCAGAGCGAAGCTGGCGGCCTTGACCCAGCCCACGTTCAACCCCACCACCCGGGCGGCCTGCTCGTTGGCCGCCACCGCGCGCATGGCCAGCCCCAGGTTGGTCTTGCGGAAAAACAGCACCAGGACCAGAATAGCGGCGCTGGTGAGCACCAGAATCCACAAGGTCTGGGGCAGGATGGTGGCCCCCAAAAACTCCACCGGCAGTTCACCGGTCAGGGGCGGCACGGCCATGCGGTTTTTCCCCCAGATGAGTTTCATCGCTCCCCGGAGGATGATGGACAGGCCGATGGTGAGAAAAATGAGGACCAGGTGGCTGTCGGTCCTGGCCGGGCGCACCCCAAAAATTTCCACCACTAACCCTATAAGGGTTACCCCCGCCACTGCCAGGACCAGAGCCAGGGGCATGGGAAGGCCGGCGGTAAAAAGGGCGCTGAACAGGAGCATCCCCCCCAGGGAAACAAAATCCACCTGGGTGAAGTTGACGATGCCCATAGTATTGTGGACCACCCCGAAACCCAGGGCCACCAGGGCATAGATAGCCCCGCTGGTGAGGCCGGCAAAAATGAACTGGACAAGATCGTGAAGACTGGCCATGGCACTTTCAGTGGCTGCGATTCCTCGAGCCCATCTGGAAAAACTAAAATATCGGAAGGGCTATGGTGTGGCAAGGGAAAAGAAAGTAACGGGCTCTGCCGCTTCTCCCGCAGGCCGGAAAGCAAAGATTAAAAATTGTCACGCTCTTCCTTCCCTCAGGAAAATGATTATGATTTCTAAATCAGTGAGGTTCCCCCATGGCCAGTGACCAGCAGCAGGAAAATTCACCCCTCCTGGTTCAATCCCACCCCGCCTTACGCGTCGTAACCTTGAATCGTCCTGAGGCGTTGAACAGTCTCAATCTGGCCGTGGTGCGCTCCCTCCGCCAGGCTTTAGAGGAAGCCCTGGAAACGCCCTCGGTGAAGATGGTGCTGCTCAACGGCGCCGGGGACCGGGGTTTTTGCGCCGGCGGAGACCTGAAGGCCCTGGCCCGGGTGGTGAAAAATCAGGACTGGGAGCGGGCCCACCGATTTTTTCGGGAAGAGTACGACCTGGATCTTTTCATCCACAATTTTCCCAAGCCGGTGCTGGTCCTGGCGGACGGCATCACCATGGGAGGCGGCTTGGGATTGGGCGCGGGCGCTGACCTGGTCCTTGCCACGGAACGCACCCGCATGGCCATGCCCGAAACCCTTATCGGTTTCTTCCCGGACGTGGGCGCCACCGGCTGGCTCTTCACCAAATACCCGCCGGGATACCCGGAGTTGCTGGCCCTGACCGGCCAGGAAATAAAGGGCCGGGAAGCCGTGCGGCTAGGCCTGGCCACCTATTATCTGCCCTCCCAAAATCTGCCGGAATTCCTGGCTGGTTGCCCGTTTCTGGCGGCCCAACTCCCTGACATTAAGGATGAGGCTGTAGCCCGCATCAAAAACTCGCTCAAAGCTCCGTCGCCTTCCGAAACCTTCCCCAATTCGGAGCTGGACGCCTGGGTGAAAGCTCACTTTGCCGGCAAAACCTCGGTGGCGGATATCATCGCTTCCCTGGACTCTTGTCCCGGACCGGAAGACTGGTTCTGTCAGGAAATCTCCCGGCGCCTGTCCGAGCGCTCCCCCACCGCTCTGACTCTGACCCTGGCCCTTCTCCGCCGGCACGAGGGCCGCCCTCTTAAAGAAGTTTTCGCCGGAGAAGCCAGGGCCGCCGCCTGGATCATCCGGCAACCGGATTATCTGGAAGGCATCAGGGCCCAAATTTTTGACAAAGACCATGAGCCGCAATGGCAGCCGGCCCGCCTGGAGGAAGTCCAACTGGATTTTTTATAAAAAGAGGAGGAAGAATGGCTTATAATACCATATTGTTCAACGTTGACGGAGGCATCGCCACTCTGAGCTTCAACCGGCCGGACAAGTTGAACGCCCTCAACCGGGAGATGGCCGGGGAACTGCGGCAAGCCCTGGAGAAGGTGGCGGCGGACCCCTCAGTCCGGGTACTGGTCTTCTCGGGTCAGGGCCGGGCTTTTATGGCCGGCGCCGATATTACCACTTTTTTGGGCATGGACCCCCTGGCGGCCCGCAGCTTTGCCCAGCGGGCCCACGACCTCCTCGCTCTCCTGGAAGGCCTGGATATACCGGTCATTGCCGCGGTGCAGGGTTACGCCCTGGGCGGTGGCTTTGAAATCGCCCTGGCCTGCGACTTTATCTATGCCGCAGAAGGCACCAAATTCGGCCTTCCCGAAGTAACCCTGGGCTTCATCCCGGGAGTAGGCGGCACTCAGCGCCTGGCCCGGGTGGCGGGGCGCACTGTGGCCAAAGAAATGATCATGACCGGGCGCTTTCTGGACGCCGACCAAGCCCGCACCCTGGGCCTCGTGGCCCGGGTCTTTCCGGAAGAAAGCCTCCTGGAGGAGACCGGAAAAATTGCCCGGGAACTGGCTAAAAAGGGGCGTCTGGCGCTGCGGTCCGCCAAACAAGCCGTTGACCGGGGAGCGGACGTGGACCTGAAAAGCGGGTGCGGCCTGGAGATGGACCTGTTTGCCCTTTGTTTCGCCAGCCCCGACGCTCAGGAGGGAGTGAAGGCCTTTCTGGAAAAGCGGCAACCGGAGTTTAAGGGAGAATTGCCTTGAACGCGATTTGAGGGAGACGTAGGGCGGGAAAGCGAAGCGCATCCCGCCTTTCCCGGTTACAAAAACTTTACTTTTTCCTGCCGATCAGAATACTGGTCTGGGGGCTGGTGGCTTTATGTTCCGGGGTGCTCAGGCCGGCGGACTCCATCATCTCCGCCACCTCCCGGTAGGTGTAAGCCCGGCCCCCGGGGGTGACGGCCAGCATATGCACGGAAAAGAGTGCCGCTTCCTGCGGACTGGTCCGATCTTCATTGAGCAGAAAATCCTGCAGGACCACCTGGCCACCCGGATTCACGGCCGCGGCGCTCTTGTCGATGATAAGGCGGCACTGCTCCTCGGTATGACTGTGAAGGATCTGGGAAATCCAGATGAAGTCATAGCCCGAACCGATGTCATCTTCGAGAAAATTCCCGGCCCTGGTGTCCACGCGGTCGGCCAGGCCATGGCGGCGAATATTCTCCTTGGCGATTTCAATGGGCTGGGGCAGATCGAAAACCGTGGCCTGGAGCGCCGGGTTCGCCTGGGCAAAGGCGATGGCATAGGTCGCCGGGCCGCCCCCCAAATCCAGGAGGCGCTTGACACCGTTGAGGTCCACCAGGTTCGCCACCCGGGGGGCCAAATCCCGGGCAATGGCATGCATGCCCCAGATAAAATCCCGCACCCACTCCGCCTCCGGTTCCTCGACCCGGTCCAGCCAGCGCTCGGCTCTGCGCATGTCGGCATAGCCCCGCTTCACCGTCTCCTCGAGCTCCGACCAGCCCCACCAAGTATGGTGCATGTGCCGGACGATGGCTCCCCGGTAATCCTCTTTGCCGCGCACCAGATACCGGGAACTCAGCTCGCCGTTGCGGAAGCGTTCCCCCTCTTTTTTCACCACTTCCAAGGCCGCCAAAGCATTGAGAATAATACCCGTGGCCCGGGGATGGGCCTCGACTCGAGCCGCAATTTCCTCCGCGCTGCGCCACTCCTCCAGATGGTTGAACATTTCCAGGTCCGTGGCCGCCATAATAATCTTGGCGGGCCGGAAGCCCCGCACCAGGTTCATGAGCTCTTGAAAATCGCCTCCAGAAGGTTTGGTCATAGTCAGCACCTCTTTTTGAATTACTCAACCAGGTGGTTTGGGCCTCTAGCCCCGGCGGTGCCATTCCTCCAGGCGCCGAATCAGATTATACAATTTTTCCCGAAAATAATAGGTTAGAGCCGCCAGGATCACACAGACCCCCACCAGGATGAGGGAGGTCCAGTAATTACCCTTATAGACCTGGGCGCCCTGCAGAGTCAGCATCAGAGTTCCGGGGATTCTGCCCACCGTGCAAATCAGCAGGAACACCCAGAGATCCATGGGACTCAACCCCAGGACAAAACTCAGGTAGTCCTTGGGAAACCCGGGGATCAGAAAGAGAACAAAGGCTATCAGGGCCCCCTGGCGTTCCATGAGGAAGTCAAAACGCTGCATGGTTTCCGGGGAAACCATGCGGGTGACAAAGCGCTTCCCCAGCCAATGGCCTAGAAGAAAGGCGGCCAGGGAACCCAAGCCCAGCCCCAGGGTGGAGTAAAGCAGGCCCAGGGGCACGCCGAAAAGATAGCCCCCGATGAAGCCCGTGGCCTCCCCCGGTATGGGGGCCAGGATGACCTGGAAGGCCTGGATGGCAATAAACAGGAGCGGAGCCAGGGGCCCGGCGGCCTCGATCGCGGCCTTAACCCGGTCTTTGTCCGTCAAGAATTCATATACAGGCGCGAGCCAGCTCCACAGCGGCTGCCAGAACCGCCAGCCCAGATACAGCCCCAGAGCTACAGCCGCCAAAGCGCCGATAAGCCACCAGGTTTTATAACTGCGGACCGAAGAAGATTCAGGTGCTTCCATGCGATTAGCAGAGAGGGCTGAAGTGGGGCGCGGGTTCCCAACCGTGCCAGTGCATTATAGCCATTTTGAGAAGATGTGCCAGGGAGGGAGTTTCTTTTTATAGTTTTGCTGGGGGAAAATAATTTTCTAAAATCCCAGGGAAATTTGCCTCAAAGCAATTAACCTTGAACCTTGAACCTTGAACCTTGAACTTTGAACTTTGAAATGTTCAAGCCAAGTTCACCTTCTTCCGCCCCTCCCCTCCCCTCTCTTCCCAGGCTCTCCCCTGACGGCTGTGCCGCCGGCCCAGCTCCTCCCTGATGCCTGTGAGCACCCTGGACTTGTTCAGACTCCAGATCGGAACCACCAGCTCTTCCCGGTGAGGATCCCCGGTGAGGCGGTGGATTATCAGGTGCGGCGGCAACAACTCCAAAAAGTCTGCCACCAGACCGACATACTCTTCTGCCTCCAAAGGGCGATAGCTTCCGGCCCGATACATCTCCTCCAGCCCCGAACCTCGAACCACATAGAGGAGATGGATTTTCACACCCTGAAGGGGCAGGCCGGCCAGATAACGGGCCGTGGCCGACATTTCCGCCGGCCCTTCGCCTGGCAAACCCAGAATAACATGGGCCACCACCTCCAGACCCCGGGCCGCGGCCGCCTCTACAGCCTGAGTAAAGCACGCCGCGTCATGGCCCCGGTTGATACGCTTCAGGGTGTCGTCATGCGCCGACTGCAGCCCCAGCTCCAGCCAGAGCAACCGCTCCCGGGCCAGAGCCGCCAGAAGGTCCAGGATTTCCGGGGACAGGCAATCCGGCCGGGTGCCGATGCTCAGACCCACCACCTCCGGGAAAGCCAGGGCCTCCTGATACAGGGCCCGGAGCGCTTCTACAGGGGCATAGGTATTGGAGAAACTCTGAAAATACGCGATGAAGCGGGAAACTCCGTAGCGCCGTCCCAGGCGGGCCATGCCCTCCTGGAGCTGGGCCGTGATGGTTTGACCCCGGTTCCAGGCCCCGGTGCCGGAGCCGCGCGCGTTGCAGTAAAGACAGCCTCCCACCCCCACGCGGCCGTCCCGGTTGGGACAGGTAAGCCCCGCATCCAGGGTGACTTTCTGGACCCTGGTGCCGAAACGTTCCCGCAGATAGGAGTTGAGATCGCGGTAGGGCAAGGAACCGCTCACGCCAGGTCCCCCCAGGCATATTGCAACAGGGTTACCGCAGCCAACGTCGCGGTCTCCACCCGCAGGCGGCGCGGCCCCAGGCTCACTACCTGGAAACCCGCGTCCCGGGCCCGGGCCACTTCCTCCGGGGTGAAGCCCCCTTCCGGGCCGATGATGACCCGCACCCCCGCAGGCCGGCCGCGGCTGAGGCCGGATGCCAACCCCCCGCCGCGGTCGGCCTCATAACACAGAAATTTCACTTCTTCCGGGCCCTGCAACACCAAGTCAAAATCCTGCACCGGGAAAATTTCCGGCAGATACAGACGCTGGCAGGATTTTAAACTTTCCCGCGCCTGCCGCTGCCACCGGGCCAGCCGCCGGACGGCGCGTTCAGGGGTGATCTTTTCTGAATAGGTGGACACAAACGGGAAAAGTTGCTGCACCCCCATCTCCGTGGCCTGGCGCACCACCTGGTCCACCGCCTCCCCCTTGGCCAACCCCAAACCCAGAGCTACTTGCAGCGGCGATTCCGCCTGCAGGGCTACTTCTTCCTCCAGGCTCAGGACCGCGCCTTCTGATTCCAGGTCCTGAACCATAGCAAAGGCCGCCCGCCCCCGGCCGTCGCAAACCTCCACCCGGGCTCCCGTCGCCAGACGCAGCACCCGTCTCAGGTGGTGGGTTTCCTCCCGGTCCAGTACCACCCGATCCTCCGCCCACTGCTCCGGCGGGGCAAAAAAACGCCGTACGTTGGTCATAGTTTTTTAAATGATGGAGGGGACAGCCAGAGCAATTGACCATAGGGGAAAAGGTGAAAAGGCGAAGAGGCAAAAAGCAAATTCTGAATATGTTCTCAAACTTTCGCCTTTTTCCCTTTTTCCTCTTGCCCCTAAAAACTAAAAGCCCCTGCCAAAATTCCTTCTCACAGCCGCCGCAAGATCAACACACACCAATCTTCTTGGGAAAGGCAGCCGGTTTCAGTGAGGCCGTATTGCGCGAAGCGGGAGATCACCGCGGGCATATCCTGAGTCAGGAATCCGGAAATGATCAAGGCGCCCCCGGGGAGGGTTCGCCCGGCCAGAGCTTCGGCCCAGTGGGCCAGGTCAACGGCGGTGAGGTTGGCCAGGATCAGGGCAAATTGCTGCCGCAGGGCCGGCAGCGGCGTAGCCTCCACCCAGATCACTTCCTCCAGGGCGTTTAAGCGCACGTTCTCCAGCGCGGCGGCCACGGCTTCGGGATCGATATCGATGGCCAGCACCTTGGCCCCCAGCCGCGCCGCGGCCAGGGCCAGAATGCCGGTACCGGTGCCCACATCCAGAACCTGCCAGTCTCCCGGCAACCGGGGCAGGGCCATATCCTCCCAGACCTGCTCCAGGGCCTGCAAACACAAAAGGGTAGTGGGATGGCGGCCGGTGCCAAAGGCCATGCCCGGATAGATGGTGATCACCGTTTCCCCAGGCTCCGGATGATAGTCCTCCCAGGGAGGCCGGATGACCAGGCGCGGGGTCACTTTCACCGGCTTGAAATGCACCTTCCAGGCTTCGGCCCAGTCATCTTCGGCCGCTTGGCGCACCTCCAGCCCCAGGGGGAAGAGGCCATATTCACCCAGGCGGGCCAGGTAACGCTGCAGCTCATCGCGCTGCCAGGGGCCGAATTCCTCGGGACGGAAAAAGGCCCGCACCACCACAGCGTCCCCTTCGGAATCTTCCTCAATGATCACTCCCCGGCCGCTGAATTCGGTGAGGAAAAGAGAAGCCTCTTCCTGCATGCGGGCCGGCGCCAACAGACGCACCTCAATCCAGGTTTTTCCTGTCATATGAAGAGATTATAACGGCGGCGGCAAAGGCGTGCAATCCTGGTATCTGCATTTCATAAATTTGAGGTTCAAGTCGCAATAACAGCAAATCCGGATCGATAAATGTAGCCGCAGGCTTTAAGCCTGCGTCAACACAGGCTGGAAGCCTGTGCCGCCAGGGCTTTACATGATCTTGACAGAGCCGCAGCCTAAGGGGTGACCGCCAAGAAGCTTCAAGATGGTCTCTGGCAGCAGATCGCGATTGTCCGGATTAACCATCAAGAGCCGGGCTCCCGGCAGGCTTTTTATCCGGGCAATGAAGCCGCCGCCTTTTTGGGCCACAGTGATCAGGAGGGGCACTGCCGCGGACCACAGGTCTTCGACCGCGGCCACGAAACGGGCCGAGAGGCATTCCATCTTGCCCACTTCGTCCACCACAATGAGGTCAATCCCCGGGGCCGGTGAAAGATTCGGCAAAGCCACCCGGTGCAGAGCCTCCAGGTCCACCCCGTATTTGCCCACCCGCTTCGGACCGGGGAAGTCCACGTGGCTGAGCCAGGCAACTTTCCCATCCAGGGTGACGATTTCAAACCCCACCCGGCGCCCCGCCACCCGCACCTCCCGGGTGTAAAATCCCGCCGCCCGCCCCGTAAAACCTTGTATAACCCGATGCACCACCGTGGTCTTACCGCATTGCGGCGGACCGGTGACAAGAAGGCGGGGCGGCCGGGATGTATTCATGTCATCTCCCCTCGATCCCGCGTACCACGGGCAGGACCCAGGGCAGCAGCGCGAACGCGGGCCAGGCGGCCACGAAGCTGACCAGAAAGAAATCCGCGTATCCCAGGGTCCCGGCCCCCACGCCCCCCAGGTACCCGAAAATGCGGGCGCTGAAGCTGAAGAGCATGGCGAAAAAAGCATAGTGCATGGCGCTGAACCGCTTGTCACACAGGCTCATGAGAAAGGCCATAAACGCCGCCGTACCCATGCCGGAGGTGATGCTCTCCCCCTGGGAGGCGATATAAATCGGATATATGGGCACACGTTCCAGGTAGGGAAGAGAAATGTGGAAGAGGGCGTACTTGCCCATCCCCGGCAGGGCCGCGGCCCAGTAACCCAGGTTGGAAAAGGCTTGCAGCATCCCCATGGACCACAAACCGGTCCCGATGCCCCAACGGCTGGTGAGCCAGCCCCCCAGCAGGCCCCCCAGGATGGTGGCCGCGGAGCCAAAGATCCCCGAAACCAGGCCGTATTGGGTGCCGCTGAACCCCAGATCCTTCCAGAACGGGCTGACCATGGAGGCCATGAGCGCGTCCCCGGCCTTGAAGCTCAGAGTAAAAATGATAATGGCCCCGAAAGCGGGCAGAGCCTTGAGTCCCCGGGCGGCCTCCACAATCTGGCTCAAGCCCTTGGCAGGCCTGGGATTATGCTGGACAGTCGCGGCCCGGGGCAGGCGAAAAGGTTTGAAGACCAGGACGGTGACCACCATGGCCGTCATGACCACCCCGATGCCCACGAAAGCCGGCTGCCAGCCCACCCGGTCGCTCAGGATGAGCAGACCCGAACCCGCGGTCAGGGCCCCCACCCGGTAGGCGCCGTTTCGCACCCCGTTGGCCAGGCCCAGTTCCCTGGTCTCCAGGATGTCGATGGTGTAGGCGTCCACCGCCAGGTCCTGGGTGGCGGAGGCCAGGCACAACAGGCCGGTCAGAACCCAGAATTGCCAGGAAATGGGCTGGGCCGCGAGGGTGGCCAGGGCCAGCAGGCACAGGACGATGGCCCCCTGAGCCGGCACCAGCCAGGCGGCCCGGGAGCCGAAGCGGTCCACCAGGGGACTCCAGAGGATTTTGAAGCTCCAGGCCAGCCCCAAAAGGCTCAAAAACCCGATGTGCTCCAGGGGCACCCCCTGCCCCCGCAGAAAAAAGGACAGGGTGGAAAGCACAAACCCATAGGGCACCCCTTCGGCGAAATACAACACCCCCACCACTATCAGCTTCAGGGTGAAGGACAGCTCCCGAGGGGACTCAGCGGGCTTTAGCATCGGTTTTATATCGGGTCAGGCCAAGAATCGGGAACGAACCATTTTTGAGACCTTATAAAAAAATCGGGATCACGGATTTCCAACCGGGCGGTCCAGTCAGAAGCCGTGCTCCCGAGCCTCCTTCCAGTGAGGGACTGAATTGTGGTTGAAAGGGGGGGCGCAAACCCCACACCCCCTTCCCCTGATCAACCTTCTTGCAACTGCTTGCCGATTTTCTCCGCAACCGTGAGCATGCCGGGACACAATTCATAGGGTGGTTTTCCGGTCAGATCGGCCTCAATAACCTTGGGGTCGTAAGGCAGAAATCCCAAAATCGGCAGGTCGGGCATGTTTTTCTTGAGAAAGTCCTCATCTTCGGGTCCCCGGATTTTGTTGCCCACCACCGCCACGTTGATGAGACCCAGGTCCTTGGCCAGGTCCCGCACATGCTGGGCGGTCTCGATGCTGCGGCGGCCCGGTTCCACCACCACGATGAGGCGGTCCACTCCCCGGGTGGTGGCCCGGCCCAGATGCTCGATGCCCGCCTCCATGTCCATAACCACCACTTCATCCCGGAACAGCACGATGTTGGTCATCAAAGCCTTGAGCATGACGCTTTCCGGACAGACACAACCGCTGCCGCCTTTTTTCACCGTGCCCATGACGATGAGCTTGATGCCGTTCAGTTTCCGGGAAAACCTATCCGGGATGTCGTCTACCTTGGGATTCATCTTGAACATGCCGCCCATCTTGCCGGGCTCGCACTCAGTCCGTTCGTGCACCAGCTCTCTCATTTCGCAGATGGGGGTGATATTTTCAGGATCCGGAATCCCCAGCGCCAGGGCCAGGTTGGCGTCCGGATCGGCGTCCACCGCCAGCACCTTCATGCCCTGATCCTTGAAATACTTGATCAACAACGCAGCCAGAGTGGTCTTGCCCACCCCACCCTTGCCGCTGATGGCGATTTTCATATCTTGCCTCCTTGGAGTTGCACAACGTATTTGAGGAGGCGGGGATGAAACCCCAGCCCCCTTTCCTCAAAAAAATTTCAAGCCGCCTGGTCCGGGGGCGGCAGGTGGATATAGGTGCACATACCTTTGGCCACCAGGCGGGTGTCCTGGGTCACTTCCACCTCCCCCAGCGACAGGGTGCGACCCCGCTTGCGAATGAGGGCCTGGGCCTCCAATACCCCCTGCTGAGCCGGGGCCAAAAAATTAATCTTCATTTCCACCGTGCTGATCATTTCCCCTTCGGGCACCAGGGAAAAAAGCGCGTAGGCCACGGCTTCGTCCGCCAGAGCGGCGATGACTCCGCCCTGGAGGAAACCCTGGGAATTATGGAAGTCCGGGCGAATTTCCAGGGTAAACCGGGCATAGCCCTCCCCCAGCTCGGGCACTTCCACACCCATGAACCGGACAAAGGGATTGTGGTCCAACCGCTCCCGGAGACTCGCCTCCACCTCTGGGGCCAGGGCTTTAACCTCCCGTAGCATGTCCACCTGCCTTTCATAACATGGTGACCAAGATCTAATATGCAAGTTCAAAATGATCTAGTGCCACGTCCCACAACCGGTGCTTCTAATATAAAGTATTATTTTAAATTACTCTTGAAACTAAGCCCGTAAGAATTTGGTCCTTAAAAATCATAGAATCCCAACCCAGTGAGGATCTCGGCCCGATCGGCCTGGATAAGGGCCATATCCTCCAGCCGCACGCCCCCCCAACCGGACAGATAAATGCCGGGCTCCACCGTGACAATGCTTCCGGCCTGCAAGACGGTGTTGCGCTCTTTGACCGGACTCAGGCTGGGGGCTTCGTGCACCGCCAGGCCCACGCCGTGCCCCAGGGAATGCCCGAAGGCCTCACCATAGCCGGCCTGGACGATGATCTCCCGAGCCAGGGCATCCCCTGCCAGGCTCTCCATCCCCGCCTTGAGACCGGCCTCGGCCCGGGCCTGGGCCCGGCGCACCAGGGAATAGATTTCCCGGAAGCGCTCCGGGGCCTCCCCCAAAATCACCGTGCGGGTGAGATCGGCGCAATAGCCCTCCACCCGGCCCCCCATATCGATAATAATAGGCTCTCCAGCTTGAATGGCATAACCTCCCGGCCGATGATGGGGTCGGGCACTATTGGCCCCGGCAGCCACTATGGGCGGAAAGGCCAAACCCTCGGCACCCGCTTCCCGCAGGCGCCGCTCGATCTCCCAGGCCACCCGGCGCTCGCTGAGGCCCGGACGCAAAAAAGCCGCCACCTCCGTAAACACCTTTTCCGTGAGCGCTAAAGCCTGGCGCATCTTGGCCACTTCCGCCGGGATTTTCACTTCCCGCAATCCCTCCACCAGCTCATCGGTGGGCACCCATTCCACTTCAATACCCGCGTCCGCCGCGGCTTTGGTAAGGCGTTGGTACTGGCCGAAAGAAAGATAGGAGGGCTCAAAGCCCAAACGGCCCACGCGCCAGGCTGCCAGCTGTTCGGCCAAAACCGTGCCCAATCCGGCCTGGTACACCACAATATCGAACTCCGATACCTCCGCGGCAGCCCATTCCTGATAACGGAAGTCCGTAAACAGCAGGGCGGCGCCTTGGGTGATCAAAAGGCAGCCGCAGGATTCGTGGAGAATTTCCTCCCTCGCGGTGAAGCCGCTGAGATAGCGTCGGTTTTCAGAGCCGGAAACCAAAAGAGCGTCCACGCCCTCTTCCGCCAACAGCCCCCGCGTGTCCGCCAATCGACGTTTGATGACTGAGGTAAGCATCGGAGTCATTGTGAAAAAATCCGGCTCTAAAAGCAAGCTCAGGTACTCTTTCCGTTAAAGAAAATTTTTCTGTGGTCGAAAAAGCAATAGCAGGGTTAGGAGAAAAGCGTCTTTGGGAGAGGCCTTACCCATGGAAAAACTTGATCTCGGCATGAGGGTTCTGGTGGTGGATGATTTCGCCACCATGCGCAAAATTGTCCGCAATATTTTAAAGCAGATCGGGTTCGAGGACATTATCGAGGCCGAAGACGGCACTGCCGCGCTCCGGCTGATCAAAAACGACAAAGTCGGTTTGGTGGTCACGGACTGGAACATGCCCAACATGACCGGCCTCGATCTGTTGCGGGAGATCCGGCAGAATCCTCAAACCTCTAATCTCCCTGTCTTAATGGTAACTGCCGAAGGACTCAAAGAGAACGTCATGGAAGCGGTGAAGGCCGGCGTCAGCAATTATGTGGTCAAGCCTTTCACCGCCGAAGTCCTGCAAGAAAAAATCGAAACTATTTTCAAGAAAATGGCCGATGCCTAAAAAGCAAATTCTGTTCAGGCCTGGAGATTTGCCTTGACAGACATGTCCTCGGAAACTTCGAACTTAGCAGCCCTTCTCGAACAGTTGGCCCTCAAGGTGGTCGTGCTCGAAGAGGACGATATCCAGGGCCTGGGCGCCTTTCTGGCCCAACTGGAAGAATTTCAAACCCAGGTGGCCCAGGTTCAGGAACTGGCCGCTCTTTTTCAGCATTTGCATGAAGTCGGCCGCCGCCTGGTCATGCAGGAGGTGGAAACCGCGGCTCGGCCTCTGGAATTGTTGGGTCAAGGGGTAACCCTCCTCCAGAAATGGACCCGGGAGCAAGAGTGGCCTCCCGATGGCGAGGCCTGGGAAAATTACTGCCGCCTGGCCCGGGAACTCGGCCTGGAAGAGACGGCACCAGGCCCAAGTGCCCCCGAAAATGACCGCCCCGGCTACTCCGTCTGGGAGGACCCGGAGTTGGTGACCAATTTTTTGTCAGAAGCCCAGGAACATCTCGAGGGCATCGAGACCCGCCTGATCTACCTGGAGCAGCACCCGGACGACCTGGAGGCGGTGAACGCCATCTTCAGGCCCTTCCATACCTTGAAGGGCGTGGCCGGCTTTCTGGATCTGGCCCAGATCCAGGAACTAAGCCATGAGGTGGAGTGGCTCCTGGATCGGGTCAGGGACGGTCAGACCCCGGTATCCCCCGATCTGGTGAGCCTGGTCCTGGAAGCGGTGGACCTCCTCAAAGAGATGCTGGCCGATCTGGAGAAGGCCCTGTCGGAATCCCGGGGGCTCAACACCTTCGACCTGGCCCCCCTGAAAGCCAAAATCGCCCAGGTTGATGCTTCTTCATCCACCGGCACTCCTCGTCTGGGAGAAATCCTGGTGGAAGGGCAAAAGCTGGACCAGGAGGACTTGAGTGAGGCCCTGGAGCGCCAGAAAGCCGCCGATCCCTCCCCGCCCCTGGGGGAGATGCTGGTCCAGGAAGGCAAGGTGGATCCGCAGGAAGTGGCTCAGGCCCTGGTAACCCAACTGGCCGAGGGCAAGCCTGCCGCCGAGACCCAGGTAAGCGAGACCGTGAAGGTAGACCTGGCCAAGGTGGACAACCTGGTGGACCTTATGGGCGAGCTGGTCATTGTCCAGAGCCAGGTGCGCCAAAACCAGAGAATCGAAAGCCTGGCCGATCAGAAGCTGGAGCGGGACCTGGGGCAGATGGGGCGCATCACTTCGGAATTGCAAAAAATTTCCATGTCCCTGCGCATGGTGCCCATCGGCACCACCTTTCGCAAGATGGTGCGCCTGGTCCGGGACCTGTCCCGGAAAGTGGGCAAAGAAGTCAACCTTCACCTGGAAGGGGAGGACACCGAAATCGACCGCAGCATGGTGGAGGCCCTCTACGAGCCCCTGGTCCATCTGGTCAGAAACGCGGTGGACCATGGCCTGGAGACTCCCCAGGCCCGCGAGTCCCTGGGCAAGCCTGCCGCCGGCAACTTGTGGCTCAGGGCTTACCACAAGGGCGGAGACATTATCATCGAGATCGAGGACGACGGACAGGGTCTCAACCGGGAAGCCATCCTGGCCAAGGCCCGGGAGCGGGGCTTGGTGCCGCCTGATGAAACCCCGAGCCCCGAGCGCATCGACCACCTCATTTTCGAGCCCGGTTTCAGCACCGCCCAGACGGTGACCAATGTCTCCGGTCGGGGCGTGGGCATGGATGTGGTCAAAGATACCGTCAACCGTATGAGAGGCAAAATCGACATCGCCTCCCGTCCGGGGCAAGGGTGCCGTCTTTACTTGCGCCTGCCCCTCACCCTGGCCATTATCGACGGCATGGTGGTGCGGGTGGGAGAGGAGCGCTATATCCTGCCCACCGTAGGCGTGCAGGAAACCCTGCGCCCCGAGAGAGATGATTGCTTCACGGTCCAGGGACAAGGGGAACTTATCAGGGTACGCAGCCAGCTCATGCCTCTTTTGCGCCTGCACCGGCTTTTTGACATGGGTGACGGTGCGGTACACCCCTCCGATGCCATGGTCATGGTACTGGAACACGAGGGAGAACAAAGAGCCCTGCTGGTGGATGACATCCTGGGCAAGCAGGAAATCGTCATCAAGTCCCTGGGGTTCCTCTTCCAAAACCAGGCGGGCCTGGCCGGAGGCACCATCCTGGGAGACGGCCGGGTGGGCCTGATATTGGATCTGGCAGGTTTGTTCCGGCTGGAAAATGGGAACCTCTGAAGCACCAGACCGAGCTTAAGGGCAGACATAGATGAACCGATAAAATCGGGAGCAAACAGAAATCAAATTCCAAAGTGGGAACCAGAATAAAAATAGAAAGAGGGAATGTTATGAATTCTTTCAGCTTCAATATCCGCACCAAGATCATCGGCCTTTTTTTAATTGTCATGCTCCTTTTTATGGCCTTTGTTTTTTTGTGGGTCCTGCCCACTACCAAACAGGCGGTCATGAAGCAAAAACAGGACCAGATTCAGTTTCTGGTGCAGAATGCGATGAGCATCCTGCAGGAATATCACCAGGAAGAGCAACGCGGCAACCTCACCCGCGAGGAAGCCCAGAAGCAAGTCCTCCAACGTATCAAGGGTATGCGTTACGGGCCGGAAGGCAAAGATTATTTCTGGGTCAATGACTTCGGCCCCAAAATGGTGATGCATCCCTTTCGCCCCGACCTGGACGGCAAGGATTTGAGTGACTTTAAGGATCCCCAGGGCACAGCTTTGTTCGTGGAATTTGTTCGGGCCTGTCGGGACCATGGGCGTGGATTCGTGGAATATATGTGGCAGTGGAAAGATGACAAAAGCCGCATTGTTCCTAAGCTTTCTTACGTTCAATCCTTCGTCCCCTGGGGCTGGATCATCGGTACCGGCGTTTACCTTAACGATGTCACAGACGAGCTGGCGAGTATCCGCAACTCTTTCCTCATGGTGTTTGTCCCCCTGATTTTCGTGATCCTGGGCCTGCTGATTATGCCTATGCGTCAACTCGGACATCTGACTAAGGTGACCACTGGATTATCTGATGCGGTAGATGAAGTGAATCGAGCTGCCGGAGGAATTTCTGGAGTATCCCAGTCCCTGGCCCAAGGTTCTTCGGAGCAGGCGGCCTCACTGGAGGAGACCTCGGCCTCCCTGGAAGAAATGGCCTCCATGACCCGGACCAATGCGGACAACGCCCGCCAGGCCGACGCCCTCATGGGGGAGGCCGCCCGGGTGGTGGAGACCGCCAATTCCTCCATGAGCCAGTTGGCCACCTCCATGGAGGATGTGTCCGCGGCCAGCCAGGAGACGGCTAAAATAATTAAAACCATCGATGAGATCGCGTTCCAGACCAATCTCTTGGCCCTGAATGCCGCGGTGGAAGCGGCCCGGGCCGGGGAAGCCGGCGCCGGTTTCGCAGTGGTGGCCGATGAAGTCCGGGCCCTGGCCATGCGGGCCGCGGAAGCCGCCAAAAATACCGCTACCCTTATTGAGGGCACCGTATCCAAGGTGAAAGACGGCTCCGAGCTCATGGCCAAAACCGCGGGAGTCTTTTCCCAGGTGACCGGTAGCACTGGCAAAGTTAAAGAGCTGGTGGCCGAGATTGCCGCGGCCAGCGCCGAGCAGTCTCAGGGGGTTGACCAGATCAATAAAGCCGTCAATGAAATGAACACCGTCACCCAACAAACTGCGGCCAATGCCGAAGAATCGGCGTCGGCCTCCGAAGAACTCAATGCCCAGTCCGAGCAGATGAGGGGCTATGTGGCGGAATTGAACACCATTGTGGGAGGCAATAGCACGGTCGGTGGAAACGGCCATGGTCGTTGGAAGAGCCGATTTAAGCTCTCGGGAACGCCGGTCGGTGCGTCCCGAAACAGGCATCAGGCAACTCCAAATAAACGGTTCTTGGCTCACCCGCAAAAAGGGCAGTCAGTGAGCCCGGAAAAGGTGATCCCCTTTGATGAGGAAAATTTTAAGGATTTTTAAGAATTACTCCGATACATCACACAAAACCTCCCGGGCAGGGGGTCGGTAGAGATTGCTTACCCCCCTTCCCGGGTGAAGATAAGGAGACGAGATATGGCTCAGGCAGCCCGGGCACTGGACCAGGTAACCATGGCTCTGCATGAGCGGGAAGGCAAGTACCTTACCTTCACCCTGGCCAACGAAGACTATGGCCTGGAAATCCTCAAAGTGCGAGAAATTATCGGGATGATGGACATCACCTCCATCCCCCAGACTCCTTCCTACGTCAAAGGAGTGATCAATTTGCGGGGCAAGGTGATCCCGGTCATCGACCTCAGGCTTAAATTCGGTCTGCCTCCCATGGATTATGGGGAGCGCACCTGTATCATTGTCGTGGAAGTGAAAACTCAGGCAGCCGCGTTGCAAATGGGAGTGGTGGTGGACACCGTCTCCGAGGTGCTGAACATCAGCGGCGGCGACATCGAACCCGCACCCTCCTTTGGGACCCGGGTGGACACCAAATACATCCTGGGCATCGCCAAGGCCCGGGGGACCATCAAGATCCTGTTGGATATCGACCAGGTATTGAATCCCAAGGAACTGGCCGGGCTTGAGGCCCTGGCGGACTAACAACCGGAGGGTGTCCATGGCCGCGCCGGCCGACGAGCTTCTGAAAACCGGAAAATCCCCGGCGACTTGGTCGCTGGGATCAGTCAAAGGTCCGGAGCTTTCCGATGCCGAATTCTTTCGGTTCTGCCGGTTGGTGCACCAGCACGCCGGTATCCATCTTACCGCTCACAAAAAGGAGATGGTGCGGGCCCGCCTGATGAAAATCTTACGGAGCCGGGCCCTGGCAAACTTTCAGGAATATTATGAGCTGATCCGGGCGGATAAAAGCGGCGCCGAACTCGCCGGCCTCCTGGACGCCCTGTCTACCAACCTGACCTCATTCTGGCGGGAACCAAGCCACTTCCAGTATCTGGCCCAGGATATTCTGCCGGAATGGGGTCAAGGCCGCCAGCCCTTGCGCAAGACCTTGTGGAGCGCCGGCTGCTCTACCGGCGAGGAGCCCTATACCCTGGCCATGCTTATGATGGACGCCTTTTCCGGGAAGGACCTCTCCGGAGTTAAAGTCTATGCCTCCGACCTCAATACCCAGGTATTGGCCCAAGCCGAGCTGGGAATTTACCCCCAGGCCCGGATGGAAGCCTTGCCTCAAGGATGGCGCCGATTCTTCCAGAAGGGCATCCGGGAAAAAGCCGGCTATGTCCAGGTAAAACGCGAAGTGCGGCGTCTGGTGCAGTTTTTCCGCTTCAATCTGATGGATCATTTCCCCTTCCGGGAGGAAGTAGATGTCATTTTCTGTCGCAATGTCATGATCTACTTCGAAAAAAATACCCAAATAAAATTGGTGGAAAAATTCCACCACGCGCTCAAGCCTGGCGGGTATTTATTCATCGGTCACTCGGAGAGCCTGTGCAATCATCAGCATCGCTTCAAATACGTCAAACCCGCAATTTACCGGAAATAGGGGTCGGGAGGATGCAGGTTGTGGTGGGAGTCGCTGACCTGAAGGTCAGCAACAAACCGGAGGAAGTGCTGGTGACCCATGCTTTGGGCTCCTGCATCGGGGTAGCCATCTACGATCCGCAAGCTAAGGTAGGAGGAATTCTCCACTTTATGCTGCCGGACTCCTCGCTGGACCCCGTGAAAGGTCAGGAAAATCCTCATATGTTTGCCGACACCGGTCTCCCCAGACTCTTTCGAGAGTGCTACCAGAGAGGCGCTCAGAAATCGCGGCTCCAGGTCAAGGTCGCCGGGGGCAGCCAGGTGTTGGGCAGTAGGGAGTATTTCCAGATAGGCCGACGTAACTATGCGGCCTTACGTAAAATCTTTCTAAAAAACAATGTGTTGGTTGACAAGGCCGACGTCGGCGGTACCAAGGCTCGGACGCTGTTTTTAGAAATAGCCACAGGCAACGTCTGGGTCAAAATCATGGGCCAAAACACTGAACCTTTGTAGGTGGCGGGAATCATGAGCCTCGTACCCCAGGTATTAAAGTCTTTGAAAACCTTGCCCCCGTTTCCCCTGGTGGCCCAGCGGGCGCTTATGCTCCTCGGCCAGTCCGAAGTGAGCATCCAGGAGCTGGTGGAGATCATCAAGTATGATCCGGCTATTACCGCCAATATTTTGCGCATCAGCAATTCGGCCTTTTTCGGTTTGCGGCGGGAAATTCATTCCCTCCACCAGGCCCTGTTGCTTTTGGGGACTCAGGAACTTTTGAAGATCATCATCGCCAGCGGCGCCACCCGGATTTTTTGCCGGGCCACCCCGGGATATTTCAGCGACAACCTGGGACTGTGGCGCCACTCGGTCAGCACCGCCCTGATGGCCGATCTGTTGGCCCGGGAGTTGACCATGGCGGAACGGTCCACCAGTTTCACCGCCGGACTCCTGCATGACATCGGCAAATTAGTCCTGAGCCTCTACGTGGATCAGAAATTCACCGAGATCATGGGAGTGGTGGAAAACCGCCACATATCTTTTCAAGCTGCGGAGAGGGAAGTGTTAGGCATCGACCACGCCCAGTTGGGGGGCGAAATGGCCAGGTTGTGGGATTTCCCCGACCGGCTGCGTTTAGTTATTTACCTTCACCATCTGGATAAGCCCGAGGCCTATGCTGATGACTTGGTTTTATTGATTTATCTGGCCGATCTACTGGTACTGATGTTCGGCCAAGACCTGGGCGCGGATGGCCTGGCTTATGAAGGCTATCCCGAAGTCCTGCGACACTTCCATCTGCGGGAGCGCGATTTGGAGAAAATCCTGCTTAATTTTGGAAGCTCCTGGCAAGAAGCCCAGGTCGTCTTTGGTCTGATGGGGAACAATGATGGCCTACAATGTGCTAATCGTGGATGATTCGGCCACTATGCGGGCCCTGCTGCGCAAAGTATTGAATATCTCCGGTCTCGAACTCGGGACGTGCTTCGAGGGCGCCAACGGCCGCGAGGCCCTGGAAATTCTGGAGCAAAACTGGGTTGATCTGGTGCTCTCGGATCTGCACATGCCCGAAATGGACGGCGCCGCTCTGGTGAAGGCCCTGCGACAAAACGACGTCTGGCAGTCCATTCCCGTGGTGCTGATTACCACCGAGGGCCGTCAGGAAATCCTGGAACAGTTTTTCCAACAAGGAATCCAGGGTTACATTCGCAAACCCTTTCGACCGGAGGATATCAAAGAAAAATTGCAAATCATTTTGGGGGAGGCCTGGGTGCCCCATGCTAGAGAGCTTGAAGGCTGCGACTTTTGAAGTTCTGGAAACCATGTTTTTTATCTTTCCGGAAAGCCTGGAAGAGGTTGCTACTCTTTTCCACGGTCCGGGCCTGCGGGCCTGGGTGCCGGTGGAAGGACCCAAAAGTTTCCGGGTGGGCCTGACTGTGCCCCTGCCCTTGGCCCTGGAGATGGCGGCTAACTTCTTGGGGCTGGAAAAAGATGAAGTTCCTGCAGAGAAATTGGATGATGTGCTCAAGGAGACGGCCAACATGGTGGCCGGTTCCTTTCTAACTCAGGAACAGGTCCCCGAAGCCTTCCATTTAAAGCCTCCTCAGGCCCTGCGCCTGAACCTGGATGACCAGGACTGGCAGGAAAATTCCCATCATCTCCTGCTGGCAGTGGAGGACGCCGGTCTGGAGGTGTTCCTGGAAAAGACTAAATAGGGTGTGTACGTTCATGTCTCCTTTCCGACGGGAAAAAGGGCGAGGAACTATCGAACCGTCACATTGCCGTGACCCGAGGGCTCCCTCCCCTCATCAGGTTCTTTGGCCTCGCCTTTTTTCCCACTATTTTCTGGCGACCCAAATCTAAACTATGGCCAAACTCAAAGTCCTGATCGTGGATGATTCTGCCGTTGTGCGGAAGATCTTTACTGAAGTTATCTCCCGGCAACCGGACCTGGAGGTGGTGGGGACTGCACCCGACCCTTACGTGGCTCGGGACAAGATCGTCCAGACCCGGCCCGACGTCATTACCCTGGACGTGGAAATGCCCCGCATGGATGGGCTGACCTTCTTAAAAAAAATCATGCATTACCACCCCTTGCCGGTGATTATTGTCAGCTCCCTCACCCAGCGGGGCAGCAAAATGGCTCTGGAGGCCCTGGAGTCGGGGGCCGTGGAAGTTTTGGCCAAACCCGACGGCGCCTGTTCCGTGGGAGAACTGGGGGCCCAATTGGTGGATAAAATAAGGGCCTCGGCTCACGTCCGCTTTACACCCAAAAAAAACTCTGAGCCCCCCTCCCCGGCCACCAGGCTCGCTCCCCTGACTCAGACCACTGATAAGATCATCGCCATCGGGGCTTCCACCGGGGGCACCGAAGCCATTAAAGAAGTTCTTTTGCGGCTGCCCTCCAACACCCCGGGGGTGGTTATCGTCCAGCACATGCCTCCCAAATTCACCACCGCGTTCGCCGAGCGCCTCAATCAACAGTGCGCCATGGAAGTGAAGGAAGCCCAGGACGGCGACTCGGTCACCACCGGCCGGGCCCTGCTGGCTCCGGGAAACTTCCATATGCTCCTGAAGCGCAGCGGCGCCCGCTACCACGTGCAGGTCAAAAACGGGCCCCCGGTGCACCACCAGTG
>CAZLRL010000005.1:0-21815 GCA_964561645.1 uncultured Desulfobacterales bacterium | reverse complement strand
GCTTTGGTTGAGTCCGCGGCCCATGATATCGGCACCCCCTGTACCGTGTTGAGGGCTCAAGAACTTTCGGGACAAAATTTTTGGTGCGTGGTGCATAGTTTACGTGGTCTTTGAACTTTTCAAAACCGTCTCCAAGCGATACGTCGGTCTGACCCCTTTGACCCGGAGGAAGCAAAATGGATTTTTCACAGGTACAAGGGTTACTCGAGGCCCTGGGGGCCACGGAAGAGCCCCTGGGCATTTTCTACACGGACGTGGAACCCGGGGATGGATTATCCCCCAAGCCGATGCAACTGCCTTCCGCGGCGGAGGAGGCCAGGGGAGAGGTGGATTTCGGGACGCTGTTTACCGATTTTTCCTGCGTCATGGGTTATGTCTGGCGGGCCCGCCGCCAAAAGACCGCGGCCTACTTCGACCGGGAACGCCAGGGCTGCCTGGGCGGCGCCTTTTACCTGGGTTATCTGAAGCCCCAGCTCAATGTTATTGCCCAGTATGTGTCCGCGGGCATTCCCGGGATTATGGAAGGGGAGCGGTTCCTGGCCACGCCGGAGGACGTCCGGCGGTTCTGGGAGACCGTGGACCCGCGGCCGGCCCCGGCCCGTTTCTGTGTTTTCAAGCCCTTGAGCCAATTTTCAGAAGGTGAATCTCCGGAAGTGGTGGCCTTTTTCGCGCGGCCGGAGATGATCTCTGGTTTGCACTGTCTGGCCGCTTTTGTCACCGGTGACCCGGAGGTGGTGGCCGCGCCTTTCGGGGCGGATTGTTCCTTCGTCCTCACCTGGCCCCTGCACTATCTGTCCCAGGGGAAACTGCGGGCGGTGTTAGGAGGGTGGGACCCCAGCGCCCGGAAATACCACCGGCCCGACGAACTGAGTTTTGCCGTGCCCGCAGAGCTTTTCCAACAGCTGGTCAGCCGCTGGCCGGAGTCCTTTCTTACCACGCCCACCTGGCAGACGGTCAAAAAGAAGATTGCCCACAGCCGCAAGGCCTGGGGGGAGGAATAAATTTTTGCAAAGGGCTTCAGGAAAAAGGCGAAGAGGTTAAAGGGCAAAGGGCGAAAAGGCGAAAAAAAATCCGGCTCCTAGAACCTTCGCCTTTCCCCCTTTTTCCCTTTTACTCAAACTATAATAAAAACGCTTCTTCTCCCAAAATATCAACCATGCTCTACTACCCAAAAAATTACCGCGAAGCCGTGGCCTGGCAGGAGGCCCGGCAGGGGGAGGTGCGGATCGAACCCCTGCCCCGGACCCCCCGCCTGGTGGGGGGCGCGGACGCCTCCTATGACCGGGCGGAAAAACGGGCCTACGGGGCTATTGCGGTGTATACCTATCCGGACCTCGAACTGGTGGAGGAGGCTGCGTTGGAGGGACCCTGTCCTTTTCCGTACATTCCGGGATTGCTGAGTTTTAGGGAAGCCCCCATCATCGTGGAGGTCTGGAAAGAGCTGCAACACCGCCCGGAAGTGCTGCTGGTGGACGGGCAGGGCATCGCCCACCCCCGGGGACAGGGGGTGGCCACTCACTTGGGATTGCTTCTGGATATTTCCACCCTCGGGGTGGCGAAAAGCAGGCTGGTGGGGGAAGGGGAAGAACCCGCTCCGGAGGCGGGGGCGGCCAGCCCCCTTTTCTGGGAAGGGCAGGTGGTAGGCTGGATTTTGCGCAGCCGCACCGGGGTTCGGCCTGTCTTTGTCTCCCCCGGACACCGGGTGAGCCTGGCGGACAGCCGCACCCTGGCCTGGGGCTGCGTGAAAGGATACCGGTTGCCTGAACCCCTGCGCCGGGCCGACCGTTTAAGCCGACAATGGCGAACTGAGCGTCAGGCTCAGAAGGGGAAACGGGGAGGCGTAAAATAGGGAGTAAGCCAAAAAAGCTGCGCCTGGGACAGGGGGCAGATGGGAGTTTGGGCATTGCAACACCGCTGGTTCACGGAATCCCACTCCCACCACAGGCAATTCTGGCATTCTTTCCTGATTTCACGGTTAAGGCAGATGACCCCTACTTCAGTTAAGTTCATGTTTGAAGACCAGTCCCTGGGATTAGTACTTATTCACAACATCGGTACGTCCCAGGATTAACACCAATGGAATTTATTGTCTAACAACCCTAAAACAAAAGGACTTACTTGTCAAAATTTTTTTCTAGAAGAAATTTTTGTAAGAAAAAACCTGAGGTTGCTCCTCGGGGTGAAGAATTTTAGCCTCTGCCACCTCGCCCACAAATAAAGTGTGATCTCCGGCTGGGTGGGTAGCCACCAGGTTCAGATCGAAGTAAGCCTGCGCTTGGGGCAGGATGGGAGAGCCGGTGGCGGCCGTGGTGTAGTTCAGGCCGGCGAATTTGTCCACCCGGCGGCCGCTGGCAAACCCGAAGCGCTTCCCCAGGTCCACCTGCGCCGAAGTCAGGACATTGATGGCAAAGACGCGGCTTTCCTTGATGAGGTCATGGGTATAACGGGTGGGCGCGATGGAGACCATCAGCAGGAGGGGCTTGAGGGAGACCTGGGACACCCAGGCCGCGGTCATGCCGTTCACCCGGTCGCCCGAGCGGGTGGTGACCACGTACACGCCGTGTACCAGAGACCGAAAGGCAATGTCCTGCATGTATCTGGACCCTGGCGAAGTCGAATTGTTTTAGAAAGAATAAGACTGGATAGACTTATCCCTCTATGAGGAGATATTAGAGGTATGGCAGGCGCTGTGGAATCTTGAGACCCTTGACAGACCTGGCCTCAACCTGTCATAGCCCCGGCCCCGGTGGTCGCCTGGGTATCGGGCAGGGGTTCTTCGGTTTCGGCCGGCACTGCCTCCCAGTCCTCGCAGATCCAGAACTTTCCCACCCCCTGTTCGAGACGGTGGCAAAAGCCTTTGTAGCGGGAGGACCAGGAGTTACAGGTGCAACATACCTTTAATAAACTTTTTTCGCTCACTTCGGCCATGGGTTGGTTGAAAAAGGGTTTAAAAAAGATTGTGGGCATGTTAATCCGAACTTTTGTCAGGGTCAAGTCGGAAATGGTCAAATCCGTGCCCGGAGATAATTTTTTCTTTTTTGTCACTAATTAAAATCACTTCGTTGCCCGGGCTCATCACCCCGATGCGGCTGGGAGGCGCCAGTCCCGCCTGGGCGAAACTTTTTGTAACCCTGGAGGCCTGGGGCGGTGAAGCCGTGAACAGGAGCTGATAGTCTTCTCCCCCCTGCAAGGCCAAATCGAGGGGATCTTGTCCCGCCATCCGGGCCACGGCCCTGACTCCGGAAGAAAGGGGGATATCTGCCGCGGCCAGTCTGGCCCCCATGCCGCTTTGGCGGCAGATATGCAGAAGGTCGGTGGCCACGCCGTCGGAGAGGTCGATACACGCGGTGGCCAGGCCCTCCCGGGCCAGAAGGCGTCCGGCCGCCACTCGGGGCCGGGGCTCCAGATGGGCCGTGATCAGAGGTTCTCGCAGAGTCGGGTCCAGGTCCAGGTGGCGGCGCAAGACCTCCAGCCCCGCGGCTGCATCCCCCAGGGTGCCGGTGACGTACACCAGATCCCCGACGCCTGCGCCGGAACGCCGCAGCAGGGCATTTTGAGGGACTTTTCCCAAGACCGTTACGGCTATGGTCAACCCCGGGGGCGAGGCGACGGAGTCCCCGCCGATGACCGCGACTCCGTACTCCCGAGCACACGCGGCCAGCCCCCGGCCGAATTCCAGGGCGCCGGTCAGGTCCCGGTCCGGGGGCCAGCCCAAAGAAAGCAGAGCGTAAGCGGGCTTGCCGCCCATGGCCGCGATGTCGCTCAGGTTGACGGCCAGGGCTTTGCGTCCCAGTTGGGCCAGGGAACCGTAGGCCAGATTGAAATGAACCCCTTCCACCAGGGTGTCCACGGTCCAGAGCAGATAGTCGGGGCCCCCCAGGTCCAGGGCGGCGCAATCGTCCGCGATGCCCAGGACCACCTCCGGCGGCGCAGCCCCGAAAATTTGGGCCAGGCGGGCGATGAGTTCGATTTCACCGACAGGGGGGCGGGTCATGAAGCTACCGTTACGCGGGAGCACAGGCTTCCAGCCTGTGTATAAACAGGCAAGATGCCTGTTCTCCCGGTTTGAGAAAAGCCTCGGTGGATGAACGGGTAATCCAAGGTGCCCTTAACCAGCGCTTTAGACCATCTCCAGAGCGTCGAAAAAGAAGGCGATCTCGGTTTTGGCGGTGTCGGGGCCGTCGGAGCCGTGGACAATGTTGGCCTCGATGTCTTGGGCGAAATCGGCCCGGATGGTGCCGGCCGCGGCCTGCCGGTAGTCCGTGGCGCCCATGAGGTCCCGGTTGTGCTGGATGGCATTGTCGCCTTCCAGAATCAGGGCCACGATGGGACCGGAACTCATGAATCGGGTGAGACTGTCGTAAAAAGGGCGCTCGCGGTGCACGGCATAAAAGGCCCGGGCCTGCTCCAGGGTGAGGTGCACCATTTTCAGGGCCCGGATTTTCAGCCCCGCCTTTTCAAACCGGCCGACGACCTCGCCGATGAGGCCCCGGGAAACCCCGTCGGGTTTGATGAGAGACAGCGTTTGTTCGATGGCCATAAGTCAGTCCGTTTAATTAAGTAATTTCTTTATAAGCTCTTAAGGAAGGAAATCCTCTTGGGAGAAGTTCCTTGGCAGCTAAATCTGGTGGGGCGGCCGTCCCTGGCCGCCCATTGTCCAGGCGGGCACGGAGGCCCGCCCCACCGAAATATTCCAATTTTGAGAAAACTGAAGGCTTGTGAGCGACGGTTGTTAAAAATCTACCCCTCCACCTTCCTGTCCACACTGCCGTAGTGATCGAATTGCAGCGTGAAGGTGCCCCGGCCCTGGGTCAGGGAGCGCAGGGTGGTGGCATAGCCGAACAATACGGCCAGGGGCGCGTGGGCCACGATGTCCCGCACCGGGCCTTTGGCCAGGAGCTGCTCGGTCTTGCCTTTGCGGGCGTGCAGGTCCCCCAGCACCTCGCCGGTGAATTCCTCCGGGGTGATGATTTCCACCTTCATGATGGGCTCCAACAACAGGGGCTGGGCTGCTTGCAGGGCCGCTTTGACCCCCGCATTGGTGGCCACGCGGCAGGCCATTTCCGAAGCCTGGCCTTCTTTTAAAACCACTTCCTCCAATGTGACCATGATATCCACGGCCGGGTGGCCGAAGACGGGCCCGCCCTCCAGGGCCTCCTCCGCGGCCTGCTTGATCACCGGCAAATAGGTTTGGGCCGGGTTGTCTTCGCGCAGGGCAGACAGAAACAGGTTGCCCCGGCCCCGGGTGCGCGGTCTGACGCTCACCTTGACCCGGGCAAAGTGCTGGCGGCCCCCCAGTTCCCGGTCAAAGGTTCCGGTTCCCGCGGCGGTCCCGGCGATGGTTTCCCGGTACACCACCTGGGGGCGCCCGGAACGCAAACGGGTGTTAAAATCCCGTTCCAGTCGATTCAGGACCACCTCCAGGTGCAGCTCCCCCATGCCGGAGAGCAGGGTCTGGCCGGTATCTTCGTGAGTGGAAATACTGAGGCTCGGGTCTTCTTCCGCCACCCGGGCCAAAGCCGGGCCCAGACGCTCCTGGTCCTCCCGGGTCTCGGGCTCGATGGCCAGGGAGATTACCGGCACATACGAGGAAATGGGTTCCAAAATGATGGGATGGTCCGCGTCACACAGGCTGTCCCCGGTGGTGGCCGCCTTGAGGCCCAACAGGCCCACGATGCTGCCGGCCCGGGCTTCCTCCAGGCGCTCCCGTTTGTTGGCGTGCATGCGCAGGATGCGGGACACCTTTTCGGTGACCCCCTTCATGGGGTTGTAAACCTCCTGGCCGAGGCGCAGCCGTCCGGAGTAGAGGCGGGCATAGGTAAGCTTTTGATTCTGGTCCATGACGATCTTGAAGGCCAGCGCGGCCAGGGGACCGTCCACTTTCGCTTCCCGGGCTTCTATCTTCCCGGTTTGCGGATTTTCACCCTGGATGGGGGGGACTTCGGTAGGATTGGGCAAAAAGTCCTTGATGCCCTCCAACAGGGGCTGGATGCCCTTGTTGCGCAAGGCCGCGCCGCAGTATACCGGCACACCCTTGAGACTCACGGTGGCTCGATGGATAGCGGTCTTGAGGTCCTCCAGGGTGAGGGGCTGCTCGGCCAGAAAGGCCTCCAGCAGCTGATCGTCCACTTCGGCCAGAGCCTCGACCAGGGCTTCCCGGTGTTGGGCCGCCTGCTCCTGAAGTTCGGGAGGGATTTCCAACTCATCAAAAGCCGCGCCCAGGGTCTCTTCCTGCCAGCGGATGGCCTTCAGGGCCAGAAGATCGATTACCCCTTGAAACTGATCCTCGCCACCCCAGGGGATGGTGATGATGAGGGGATGGACGCCCAACTTCTCTTTGAGGCTGGCCACCGAGGCCCAGAAGTCGGCCCCGGGCCGGTCCATTTTATTGATAAAGGCCAGCTTGGGGACCCGGTAGCGGTCGGCCTGATGCCAGACCGTCTCCGATTGGGGCTCTACTCCGGCCACGCCGTCGAAGACCCCGATGGCCCCATCCAGGACCCTCAGGGAGCGTTCCACCTCTACGGTAAAATCCACGTGTCCCGGGGTGTCGATGATGTTGATGACTGCGTTCTTCCAGTGGCAGGTGGTCACCGCCGCGGTGATGGTGATGCCCCGCTCCTGTTCCTCGGGCATCCAATCCATGGTGGCGGCGCCGTTATGCACCTCCCCCATTTTGTGGGTGCGGCCGGTATAATAGAGGATGCGCTCGGTAAGGGTGGTCTTACCCGCGTCGATGTGGGCAATGATACCGATGTTGCGAATCTGTGGTAATTTGACACCCGGCGCCACGTCCTTGTCCCCCAAAAATCAAACAAACCTCGCTTTTTGTAAATGAATTTGCCCTTGGTTGCAACCTCTATTATATTGGGGGGCACTTGAAAATGGAGGGAAAGGAGCCCTGCGTCCGGTGTTTGACGCACAAACAGACTATGCCGTGCACGCCCTCCCTATATCGCTTTTGTCCTTGCTGCGGCGGTCGGTTGGCGCCGGAGATCAGAAACGACCGCCAGCGGCTGGTCTGTCGGGACTGTCGGCAAATCCTTTATGTGAATCCCGCGGTGGGGGTAGCGGTAGTAGTGCGCCGGGGGGAGGAGATTCTCTGGGGCCGGCGCGCCTCAGGGCCGTACGCCGGCCACTGGTGCATCCCCTGCGGCTACGTGGAATGGGGTGAGGAGGTGCGGGCCGCGGCAGCCCGGGAATTTCGGGAGGAAACCGGACTCAGCGTGGCTCTCGGCCCCATCCTGTCAGTGCATTCCAACTTTCACGATCCGGAACGCCTCACCGTGGGTCTGTGGTTTGCCGGCCGGGTGGTGGCAGGGACTCTCCAACCCGGCGACGATCTGGACCGGGTGGGCTTTTTTGCTCTGGCGGCGCCCCCGTCGCCCCTGGCCTTTCCCACCGATGAGTTGGTGCTGGCGGAGCTCAGGAGCGGCAAGCTGGGGTCGATCCCGGAGTCCGAGGTGGGCTGAACGAGTGTCAGGGACCGCTAATCTTCCTGAAGTTCTCCGGAAATCTGGAATCTCCGCATAAAGCGGCGGTCGATATAATCCTTTAAAATAAAGGCCAGACGACCGTCGAAGACCAGATTTTTCCTCGCAAAAATTCCCCGTCCATCGCCCAGGTTGAAGATGAGCATATAGGTTTCCTGGGGTTTAAAAGGCTTGAGAGTCCGGTTTTCCAGGGCCGCGATGAGATTGTCCCGCAAAATGGGGTTTTGCCTGACCGCGTATACCCCCACTTTATCCAGGGGTTGAGGCTGGAAATAGATACAGTCTCCGCCCCCGAATATCTCCGGATGGGCCGTTGACTGCAAAAATTCATTGACCACCAGGCCCCCCTCCGGACCGGTGGGAAGGCCCGAATCAAGGAAAAGGGGGGGCGGTTTGACGCCCAGGGCCAGAAACAGAAAATCGACAGGCAACTCCTGCCCATCCGTCAGTTGGACCCGGCCGGGCTGAATTTCGCGCAGATGTGCCCCCTCCATGACGCGGATGTCCCGTTTTTGCAAAGAGTTCAGGGCCAGGCGGCGAACCTTGTCGGCAAAGTTAGACATCAACCGTCGGCCCGCTACCAGGGTAAGGTTGGCCCGGCCGTGGTGGCGGCTGACCAGACGCCAGAGATTGCCGGAAATTTCCAACCCCGCGGGACCGCCGCCGACCACCAGCAGGTCGAGGGTTTTTCCTCCGAGCTGCTCCAGTATGGCCTGCTGGGCCCGCAGGAGTTGCTCGATGGGTTTGACCGTATAAAAATGGGCCTCCTGGTGAATCGTGACCTTCCCTTTGGGAATGCCGCTGCCGATATTAAAGGACACCACATCGTAGGAGATTTGTTCGCCCGAGGCCAGCACCAGCGTGCGTTCCCGCGGCTGCACCAGGGACACCACCCCCTGGACAAAGCGGCCCCCGCCGGCTTCGGCCAGTGCTTGACTGTTGAAGCGGATTTCCCGGGGTGTGTAGGTCTGCCCCAACATTCCCGGGCCCATACCGGAATAGTAATGGTGAATGTCAGGCCCGATCACCGTCACCTGATGGCCCCGGGCGGTGAAATCCCGCAAGCTTTTTAAGCAGGTGAGGTGGGCATGGCCGGCGCCGATTAAAACCAGATGTTTTCCCATAATAGTAGTAAGGTAATCCTTCCAGCGACCGCGGCAAGTTCTGTTCAATCAGAAAAAAGTTCAAGCCGCGCCAGAGGTTCAAGATCCCGCAAGGACACCATGGCCAGCCGGTGGTGGTCCAGGTCCACAACGGCAAAGCTGAAGGTGGGGTGGCGGCCTTCCTCCAGGGTAAATGCTCCCGGCACAATCAGGTAGATGGCGTCAAGCTCCAGAGAAATACAGGCCTGGCGCGGCCGGAACTCCTGGGGACGAAGCGCATCGTTGGTATACAAAAGTCGGCTGGCCGGGGGCTGAAAATGGGTCAGGCTGGGGACGTGGGTGTGCCCGTGGCACAGCAGCAGGGGGGCGCGCCCGGTTTTAGGGCCCTCCAGGTAGGCATGAATCCGCTCCTTGAAGTGAGTCCAGACGAGGGCCCGGGTATGGGCCAGGAAAATTCGCCCCTCCAACTCCAGAGCCATGGCGGAGCGGGTGGCTTCAGGCATTTCCGGTCCGTAATAATCGTAGACCCAGAAAAGCTGATGGTGGGGGTGGTGCTGCAGCCAGGGCAGAAAGGGTTCCGGTGGGCAGTCGCCCAGGCAGGCCAGGCGGGTGATGCCGTGTCGTTCAAAAAAAGCCAACAGCGAGGGAAGGCCGTCCCGGTAAGTGTGGGTGTCAGCGACCAGGGCCAGCCTTCCCATGTTTATTCTTAATAAAATGAGGCAGGTTTACGTGACGTCCCGGAAACCGCAGGCGTCTCCCGGATGTTTTAAACATTTCAACAATTGATTCAGGTACTTCAGGGCTTCTTCCTTTTCCTTGTCGATGAGAACGCGTTCCAGGAAAATTTGATCCTCATCCTGGAAAACAATATGTTTTTCCGCCATGCCGATTTCCCTCCAGGTATTTTTTGTATCCGTTAGATTTTGAGAGTCAGGAATTAATTAACAAGGTTCTCCTCTGCTGAATTGGATCAGCACGCAGAGCATCGGGGACGGGTTTTATCCGTCACCATCGGGGCAATCAACCGTGCCCCGAATATCCTTCGGCCGCTTTGGGCCCACAGGCATGTCCTTCAAGCTTCCTGAACTTATCCAGCAAATTCGAGCAATATTTCAGGGCCTGGTCCTCATTTTTATCGCTGACAATCGCCTCGATTTGCTGCTGTTCAGTATCGGAGAAGGTAACGGTAATGGGCATATGTTCCACCTTTCTCTGTTGGGTTTACTCCAAATTAATCACCTGAACCGGGTGTGTCAATAGATTTTGGAGAATTGCCTCCAGGGAAAAAAACCGCGATAATTGCCCAGAGTGGTAAATTTATTTATTGGCCTATCTTCGGGAAGGGCAAGATTTCCCTTTCATTCAAGCTTCATTTTTTTGCCGGATATAAGGAGGTTACGCCTTTGTTACATTCACCCTCAGAGCGTCTCAAGCCGCCTATGTGCCCTTTTTGCCGCCAACGCGTTGAGCGTCCGCAAGAAGTAGATGGTTTATGGTTTGAATTTGACGGGGGCCTGTGCTCTTGCGGGGCCCACTATGCCTTGGACCCGACCGCCAGAAACGGCGGTGCGGTCCTGCTGCAAACCGTGGTGCAGGCCTGTAAAGGCGACTGGGACGAGGCCTTGACCTTGAGTCCCGGTGTGGATTTTGAGGAGGGCTTTGTCGGCCAGTATAATGCCCTGAACCATCGGGTGGGAGGCCAGGGCTTTGGCACCCTTTACTTTGTGCGCCTGTTAAATCCGGATAAGGGCCAGGGAGATTCCACCCCGCAGTAACAGATCCTCCCCGCCGCAAGAAAAGCTTGACATCTTGATGGTCCCGTTTTAAAAATATGAAGGAGTTATGTCAGGCCCTCGAGGCCACCCAGGCTCCCTGGGTGGCTTTTTTCTTTGGAGGACCGCGTGCGCCTGGTGATGATCGACAACTACGATTCTTTTACGTACAACCTGGTGCAATTGTTCTATGAATTCGATCTGGAAGTCCTGGTTTTTCGCCATGACGCGGTAACTCTCCGGGAGATTAAGTCTTTGCAGCCTCGTTGGCTCTGCATCTCTCCGGGGCCCAAGACTCCGGCTCAGGCCGGCATCAGCAAAAAAGTGATCGCCCACTTCCAGAAAGATATTCCCATCTTGGGGGTGTGCCTGGGGCACCAGGCCCTGAACGAGATCTGGGGAGGTGTTACGGTTCGGGCGGCTCTACCCATGCATGGTAAATGTTCTGAGGTCCACCATCAGGCAAGGGGGCTTTTCGCCGGGCTGCCTTCTCCTTTCCGCGGGGCTCGCTACCACTCTCTGGTTGCGGTTCCCACCTCTCCCAAATTGGAGGTTACGGCCTGGACCCGGGACGGAGTGGTTATGGGACTGAGCCATCGGCATTATCCTCTCCATGGGGTGCAGTTTCACCCGGAATCCTTTTTAACTGATTACGGCTATGATCTGGTGGCGAACTTTTTGCGCCTGGGGAGATGAATCTTTAGAATAGTAGCCTCAAGAGTCTCCTATACTGACTGCTAACTGCTGACTGCTGTTCACAAAATAACCATGTTTGGACGAATTGCGGACATTGTGGTGCGGCCTTTTCAGCCTTACGGAGAAGGGGTTGATTTGGCCAAGCTGTTTACGCCGCTTAGGCGGCGGCCCTACGCCATGCTCTTGTTAAGCGGCGGCGACCTGGATTGCGCCAATCATTCCCTCATGGGCTGGGAGCCTTATTTGGTAATCAAATCCAAGGGTGACCGAATCCAGGTGTTGACGGAGATGGAATCCATCGAATTGAGAGGAAATCCCTTTGAGGTACTGGATGATGTGCTGGCCTCTTTGGAAGTTCCGGATTCCTTGCCGGTGGCGCCTTTTTCCGGCGGGGGATTGGGTTTTCTGGCCTATGACCTGAAAAACCACCTGGAGCGGCTCCCCGTCACCGCGCAGGATGACCTGGGTCTGCCGGAGATGGTCTTCGCCTTTCCCCGGCGGCTGGTGGTGCATGATCGCCGCACCGATAGCTTTTGGAACATCAAGGTAATCTGGGAAGACGCTGGGGGGCGGCTGCCGAAAAGCGGCGCGGAGTTGGCCCTGGTAAGTGATCGGGAACCCACGGACTTCCGGGTCGGCAAATTACAGAGTAATTTCACCCGGGAGGCCTATCTTCAGGCGGTGAGCCGTATCCGGGAATACATCAAAAACGGCGACGTCTATCAGGTCAATCTCTCCCAGCGCTTCTCCTTCCCTTTGGAGGGCGACCCCTACCTCCTCCTGCGCCGGTTGTTTGCTCTCAATCCGGCGCCGTTTTACGCTTATTTGAACTGCCGGGATTTCGTCATTTTTTCTACGTCCATGGAACGTTTTCTGTTCCGTCAGGGAGATTATCTGGAGACCCGACCCATCAAGGGCACCCGCCCCCGCGGCCGCACCCCCGAGGAGGACGAGGCCCAGCGTCAGGAACTGTTGGCCAGCCTCAAAGACGACGCGGAACTGTCAATGATTGTCGACCTGCTGCGCAACGACCTGGGCAAGGTCTGCCGGGCCCGCAGCGTGCGGGTAAAGGAGCACAAGCGCCTGGAGGCTTATCAGAATGTCTACCATCTGGTGTCCATTGTCACCGGCGACTTGAGGCCTGGCACCAGCCACATGGACATTCTCCGGGCCACCTTTCCGGGGGGGTCTATTACGGGATGCCCCAAGATTCGGTCCATGGAAATCATCGATGAACTGGAGCCCCACGTGCGTCATGTCTACACCGGGGCTATCGGTTATCTGGGGCTGCACCGCAATATGGACCTGAACGTGGCCATCCGCACAGCCGTCGCGGCTGACGGCTGGGGGCATTTCTCAGTAGGCGGCGGGGTGGTTTACGATTCGGATGAGCAGGCGGAATACGAAGAAACCCTGCACAAGGGTCACACTTTGTTTGGGCTGATCGAAGGGGAAAACCGGAGGGAAAAAAAGGCTGGGCCCGTTCCCTCTGTGCCGCGTACCGACGCATATGCAAAAACAGGCGGTTATCTGGCTGAATGATGATTTGGTGCCCTTATCTCAGGCCCGGGTCTCGGTGGAGGACCGGGGCTTTCTTTATGGGGACGGGTTTTTCGAGACTTTGCGGGCCGAGGACGGCCGCGTTCTCTTCCTGGATGAGCATCTAAAACGTCTTTACGCTTCGGCTCAGGCTTTCCGCATCTCTCTGCCGGCGGGGGTCCCCTGGGAGAAACGGCTGCACGAGCTTCTGGCGGTCAATGGATTGCTTGCGGGTTGTGCAGCCGTGAAAATCCTGCTCACCCGGGGGCAAGCGGATGGCCTGGGTCTGCCCGCGCCGTTGACTCCCACCCTGGTTATCTATGCTCGGCCCTATATGCCTGCGAGCCCCGTGGAGTATGCCAACGGCTGGCCGGTGGTGGTTTTTCCGGAAAGGCGCACCACCTTTATGGGGCGCCACAAGAGCCTGAACTATCTCTTTTACCTGGCCGCCCGCCAGTACGCCCTGGACCAGGGGGCCCGGGAGGCCCTGATTTTGGAGGCGGATGGCTCGGTGTCGGAGGGCGCGGCCACCAGTTTGGTTGTCCTCCGCCACGACCGCCTTATTGCTCCAGCCGCAGACAGTGCTCTTCCGGGGGTGACGGTGGCGGTTCTGGCCCGGGCCCTGGAGAGACGGGGGGAAAATCTGCCTCGGGAGCGCCTCGAACTCTCGCAGATTGAGGCAGCCGCCGGTCTTTGGCTGGCCAACTCCCTCATGGGACTGATGCCCGTAGCGTCGCTGGACGGGAAGCCTGTGGCCCAGGCGCCGGAGACATTCCAGTTGTTACAGGAATCCCTGGTCGGTGAGGCCAGCAGGTAAAAAGTGGGGAGTCAAATCCTGCCCCGGTTGATAGCATGCATCGGCTCAGCGGGGCTCTGGCTGGATTATCCGGCTAGACCTTTTCCACCGCCTGCCGCAGTTGTTGCCCCATCTTTTCTATATCTCCCGGAAGATAGCTGCCCTGAGGGAAAAATTGCAGGCCGTCACTCAAGAAACGGGGAATGACGTGCAGATGGGCATGGAAGACCACCTGACCGGCGGCATCGAAGTTGTTCATAGCCACATTGAATCCCCGGGCGAATAAAACCTGGCGCAGGGCCTGGGCTACCTGCCGGGCCACCTGACCCATTTCCATCCACAAATCATCGGGCAGGTCCAAAAAGGTTTCATAGTGGTCCTTGGGAATTACCAGGGTATGGCCGTAATGTACCGGGGCGATGTCCAGGAAAGCCAGCACCCTCGGGGTCTCCAGCACCTTGACCGCGGGGGCCCGCCCTTTGACAATACGGCAGAAAATACAATCAGGCATAGTTTTTTTATCTCCAAATCAGCAATTATTGATTCAATTATGCCACGTGTACCCCCGACTGTGAACAAGAGTTTGCCATCAGGGAACAGAATTGACCGGGCTTGACTCCTCAGGGAAACCCGCCGTAGGTGATTTTGAGAAAAAAATGAATCACCAAAATTTCCCCGGAAAGGTCCAATGCTCTTCGGCTGATCAGCTAAAGATTCAATGTCCTTGCACTGGCTGGGCACAGGTCTTAGGTTTACCTGAGAGCAAGAAAAAAGGCGGTAAAGTGTTTCTTCGGCGCAAGATTTCAATCAAAGGAAATGGAGGAAAAACGAAGGCTTAGCTGAACTCCCAGTCTCAGAGAAGGAAGGATTTCATGTTGGTGGGGGTAGTGAGCGATACGCACGGCAACCGGGAAGGCATGCTTTTATTAGCGGCGAGGCTCAAATCTCAGGGCGTGCAAATTTTGCTGCACTTGGGAGATGACTACCGGGATCAGCGCATTCTGTCTCAAGCCGGACTCAAGGTGATCGGCGTGCCCGGGGTATATTGTCCGGAGTATCGGGACCCGCACATTCCCAATCGGCAGGTGGTGGATTTAGAAGGCATGAAATTCCTCCTCACCCACACGGAAACCCGGCACGCTTATGACGATCCCCAAGATATGGATCCTGAATTGGCCTGTTACGAAGTCGACGCCGTCCTCTTCGGCCACACCCATGTCCCTGAATTCGAAGAGCGACAGGGGGTGGTCTGGATCAATCCCGGCCACCTCAAGGACCGTACCGACCGCGGACACGCCCCCAGCTTCGCGCTTTTGCACCTCAATCCACCAGAACTCAAGGTCCAGATCATTCGACTGAAGGACGGGCTAGTCCATCAGAAGAAAATCTTCCGGTTCAGTCCTCAAACGTAATCGCCCCGCTTGAACTTGCAGCTCTCAGTCCAGGTGAGCGCGGCAGCCTCCTCGACGAGCTGACGCAAGGGGGTATCCGCCGATAAGGAACGGGCCAGAGAGTCAAGGTGTTGGCTGTCCTTTTCCAGGGCCTGCACCAGGGGCGCGATACTTTTCAGGGTCATACCCGGACGATCCAGGGCCTCCTGAAATATTTCCAGACGGGATAAAACCGTCTCCACCATTTCCTGGGCAGCTTCCGTGGGCTCCAATTCGGCCACCCCGGTAACCGGGGCCGGCCCACCCAGGGCCTGGATGCCTTCCTGAGGTTGCCTCGAGGATACTGCTTCCTTGAGGCACTGGGCAAATTTGTCCTGGTCAGCGTCAGCCCCGGCGCTGGAAGAAGGAGCAGCCGGGTTCAGGGGCAATAAAATCAGATCTTCGATTTTCATACGGTTAATCTGCCTTTACCTGTGATTCCTCCAAGTGGTTACGACTTAAAGGACCTCACATTCTCGCAAGCCGCTCCACCAGAAAGTTATAAACAGCAAGTAGATAATGAGCAGTTCCATGGTTTCCCCGCTTTCTTTTAACTCCTACCAATTAGGGATAAGGTCAAATCGGCACCTGTCAAGCCGGTATCGGGTGAAGCTTGGGCCGAGTATTGCCGGACCCATCGAAGCCTTAAGTTCCCCCGTTCTGAGAGACCTGATAGAGCAATTCGCGCAACCGGTCGAATTGATACAATTCCCGGGCTTCTTGTTTCTCCAGGACATTCATCTGGTCCTGCACCTGGCGCAAGAGTTCTGCCGCCTTGGCCAGATCCACCGGTTCCTGGGGCGGAGAAGCCATATTCTGGGTGCGCACAAGCTCAAGACAGTCCTCAGTGGTGGCCTGCTCCGGGTTACGGGCCTGGTTGGAGCCAGAGGCCGCTTGGCCGCAAGAGCTCTGCTGATCCGGTTCTGGCGTCAACTTGGCGGTGTAATAAGGATAGAGGTTGGAAATCTCCACCATGGGCCTCCTTCCGGTATTTGCCTCTGGTATGAAGCAAAAGGAGTGCCATTTTGTAACCTGCTGAATAAACTAATGATTATTTTTAAGAGATGGTGACTGCCGGAAAATTTTGCCTAGCGGGGACAGGTTAAGATCAAGGGAGAGTGACATATTTTGGGGAAGCAAAGCGTTTTCGGCCAGGTATTATCAAGGTTTGAGCCCTTAAGGCAGAGAACCGCGCTTAAAACCCAGACTTGGTAAAAGTATTTACTTTGGCGAGCCAACAGGGCGCTTATACCCAGACTTTGAAGGGCAGATGCACTAGGAGCGGCGGCGGAACCGGCGCCAAATAGGGCCAGGATGCTTCGGGACTTCGGGGTGGAAAAAGGAAATCGACAATAATTACAAAATGTTAACGCATAATATTCGCTTTAGCTTGTTATTGGAGAGGAAAATTAGTATTTTTGAGGCACTGTCAGGCCATATCTAACTGTGAGGCTGAAATTTTATGTGCATGATGGAAGGCCGCCGCTGTTTTTGCGGCCGCGGGTTTGCCCACCTCCATTTTCGGGATAATCTCCTGCCCCCGGAAATCCTGGTTAATTTGTATTGTCCGGAATGCAGCCCCGAAATGGATTTCGTTGCTGACAGCATGGTGGCGGACTGCGGCTGGGTCATGGAGTATGACATGGAAGGGGCGCAGACTTTTTTTCAAAAAAGAGGTTTAACCCGAACCATCACCCCGGAGACCATCTTCGATGAAGGCTACCTCACCTGGCAAGGGTTTTCCCCGGGAGATCATATAGTTAGGGCTGAAATGAAACAGCGCCTGGCGCCCCTCATCCAAGGGGACCTGAGCCAGTATTTGCAGGCCCTGAAAAGCGAATGGCTGGCCCATGTGAACCACCTCAAAGCCGCGGGCTGGCGCCGGGCCCAGCAGGCCTGAGTTCGGCGTGCGAACCTGATACCCCTTCGGCTGACGCGTATGACTCTCCAAGATATCCTCTCCGCCCGGGAGCGGCTGCAAGGGGTGATTCTCAGGACCCCCCTGGTTTACTCCCAGACCCTGAGTCGTCGGGGAGGCCGGGAAATTTTCCTCAAACTGGAAAATCTGCAAACCACGGGCTCGTTCAAGCTCCGGGGCGCGGTGAACCGGCTTACCCTGTTGCGGGATCGGGGCGCAGGGGACCGAGTAGTGGCAGCCTCCGCCGGGAACCATGGCCAAGGAGTGGCCTGGGCCGCCACCCATCTCGGACTGAAAGCCACCATCGTCATGCCTCGGGGGGCCTCCATCACCAAGCAGATGGCCTGCCGGAGCTATGGCGCCGATCTGGTGCTCGAGGGCGGGAATCTCAGCGAATCGCTTGAAAAAGCTCAGGAATTTGTGGCCCGGGGTTTCATATTTATCCATCCTTTCGACGACCTGGAGGTGGTGGCCGGCCAGGGTACCCTGGGGCTGGAGATTTGGGAAGACCTCCCGGAGGTGGATACCGTAATTATTCCGGTGGGGGGCGGAGGGTTGGCCGCGGGCACGGCTCTGGCCTTGAAAGAGCGCTCCCCCGGGGTGCGGGTCATCGGGGTGCAGACTGCGCAAGTGCCGTCTCTGGCCGCGGCCCGGGAGCACGGCGGACCGGTGCCGGTGCCGATGCGGCCGACTCTGGGTGACGGCATCCAGGTGGGGCAAATCGGCCGTTTAACCTATCCTTATCTGGAAAAATACCTGGATGACCTGGTGTTGGTCGAAGAAAAGGACATAGCCCAGGCCATCCTGGTGCTGCTGGAAAATAAAAAGATCCTGGCCGAAGGGGCCGGCGCAGTGCCCGCGGCGGCTTTGCTGGGGCCCTTGGCCGACGCCGATTTGGGCCAGCGGGTGGTCCTGGTCATCAGCGGCGGCAATATTGACATCCCGCTGTTGGAACGGGTGCTGGTGCGGGCTCTGCTGCAGCAAGGCCGGGTGCTCAATCTTCGAGTGGAACTCTCGGACCGGCCCGGTTCCCTGGGGCGCCTGGCCACATTTTTAGGGGAACAGGAGGCCAACATCCTTCACTTGTTCCACGACCGTCTGGCCCGGGATCTGCCCCTCGATTCCACTCGAGTGGAATTAATTCTGGAGACCAGGAACCAGGAACACGGAGAGCAGGTGGTCCAAAGTTTGCAGGAAACAGGGTATCGGGTGGAGGAGAAGCCTTAAAGTCTGGGTATAGGTAAACATTTCATGCCCTCGGGGATGCGCCAAGTTAAATTCCTGGTTATGATTCCTAATTTTTTGTTTTAAAGAAGCGGACGGAGAAGAGCAGGCAAAAGACCGGGCAGGACGGGAATGCTCTGATGCTAAATGATGGTTTTATGGCATCGAGTGCTCTAATTATGAGAATTATCTTTTCCGGTGCCCCAGCATCACGACCTTCTGGCTCAAGGGGATAGTATGAGTGTTTCCCAGAAGATAAAAACCACCCTGGAACGGGCTTCCTGGATTCGGCGCATGTTTGAAGAAGGGGCGGAGCTCAAGGCCCGTTTGGGCGCGGACCGGGTGTATGATTTTACTTTGGGGAATCCTGATCTGGAGCCCCCGCCTCGTTTCAAAGAGGCTCTGGTGGAGGTGGCCCGGGACCCGAGCCCCGGTCTGCACGGGTACATGCCCAACGCCGGCTTACTTATGACGCGCCAAGCCCTGGCCGGGCATCTGAGCCGCATGTACCGGCGGGACTTTAAGCCTGATGATGTGGTGCTCACCTGCGGCGCGGCCGGGGCCCTGAATGTCATTTTCAAAACCCTGCTGGATCCGGGGGACGAAGTCATCATCTTGGCCCCCCATTTTCCCGAGTATCTTTTTTACATCGACAATCACGGCGGCACCGCCGTCGTGGCGGAGACCGATTCCACCTTTCAATTGGACCTCAAAGCCGTGCAAAAGGCCCTGAGCCCCCGCACCAAGGCGGTGCTCATCAATTCACCCAACAACCCTACGGGGCAGGTTTATCCGGCGGCGGCCTTGAATGAATTGGGTCATCTGCTCAAAAAGCACGGCCAAGAGGCGGGCCGGGTTATTTACCTGGTGGCCGATGAGCCTTACAGCCGCATTCTTTTCGATGGTCTGGAGCTCCCCAATATTTTTTCGGTTTATCACAACACGGTTCTGGCCACCTCCTTTTCCAAGGATCTTTCCATTCCCGGCGAGCGCCTGGGGCTGGTGGCGGTGGACCCCCAGGCCGCCCACCGGGAGGAACTGCTGGCGGGATTTATCCTGGCCAACCGCATTCTGGGATTCGTCAATGCTCCGGCCTTCATGCAACGGGTGGTGGCCAAAGTGCCGGGGCTGTCCGTGGACATCACACCGTATTCCCGCCGCCGGGACCTGTTTGCTCAGATCCTCACGGAGGCGGGATATCGGTTTCAGCAGCCGCAAGGGGCCTTTTACTTCTTTCCGGAGGCTCCCGGAGGAGACGATCTGGCCTTCGTGAACCGGTTGAAACAGGAAAACATCCTGGCGGTGCCGGGTTGCGGGTTCGGCAGGGCCGGCTATTTTCGGCTGGTTTTCTGTGTCCCGGAAGCAGTGATTGAAAAAGCTGCGGCTGGTTTTTTGAGGGTAATGAGGGGCTGAAAAACCATCGGAAGCAGAACGGGGGAGGTTCTTTTCTTTTTCCCCCAATAAAAAACGAAAACCATGGCCAAGCGGAAACCCTTGGAGCGGCCCGTGGCGGTGCGGCAGGTACTGGAGTCAGTCCTGCGGCCCGGGGACTGGCATACGCTGGAGTTGCGCCAGCAAGTTCGGGAAGTCTGGGAACAAGCGGTGCCGGAGAGATTTAGAGAGCGGACCAGGCTGGTGGACCTGAAACGGCACGAACTCTGGGTGGAAGCGGACTCCAGCGCCCTGGTCCAAGAGTTGCAATTTTTAAAACCCAAGATTCTGACGGCCCTGGAAAAAAGTTTGGGGTCAGGCCGTATCCGGGAGGTGCGTTTCAAGGTGAGTGGGAGTTAGGACACTGAAAGTGCTTGGTATTAAGTAGCGCCGAAAACTTTAAAAAAAGCAGGAGCCAGAAAACCAAAAAAATGTCGCCGCAGGCTTCAGCCTGCGCCGGCATGGGAAAGACGCCGGAGCCACCAAACTTTTTTTAGCTTGGCTTAGGAAATAATGGTAGGTAAGGGACACTTGAGTTCGTGAGGTGCGCTTCAAGTACCATGGATTGCTGTTGATCCACATATCCTGAAAACCTTTTTCATTTCCTTAATCGGGGGGCCATGTCGTCCAAACACTCTGAAAAGCGCAGGAATAAAATCCTGTTGGTGGATGACGATCCTTATATCCGGTCATTGGGGGGAGAGCTGCTGGAGAAACTGGGCTATGGGGTGGACACCGCCGAAAGGGGAGAGGAGGTGCTAGAAAAGTTTCAACAGGGCCGATCAGTGGATCTGGTGATACTCGACTATCACTTGCCGGGGATGAGCGGACTGGAGGTGTGCCGGCGGCTTAGAACCCTGGCCCCCGAAGTAAAGACGCTGATAGCATCGGGATTTTTTAAGGCCCGGGAAATTGAGGAGCTCAAGGCCGCGGGAGTGGTGGGTTTTCTGCACAAGCCTTTCCGGGTAAAGGAGCTGCAGTCCCGGATCGAGGAGATTTTGGGGGGATCTTCCGAAAGTTAGCTGTAGCCTGATCCTGACGCTCAAGAAGAAACAGCGCCGCGTTTTGACGGGTAAGGAGTTTTTCCTGATGCCAGTGCGGTCCCAAAAGGCGGGCGGCGAATCGTTGTAAGGGGGCCAGGTCCCGGAAATGCGCGGCCACCAGCCACAGGCGCTGGGGAGAGTCGGATCCGGAGGCAGGCAGTGCCAGATTGGTTTCCACACAGGACTTGCCCCACACCACCCCGGCCAGATTTCCCTGGTAGTAATATTTGAAGGGATAGATGGCGTGGAAATAAACATAAATCCGGTCACCGGGGAGCAGGTGGGATTTTAAATAAGCCGCCAGCGGCTTGAGTTCCTGGCGGTTGGCCTGGGGATGCAGATTTTCCTGTATCAAGGCCAGAGGCTGTGAGGTGATCAGAATTAGGGCGGCCAGGGCCGGGGCCAGCCAGCGCCGGGGTCGGCGCCAGAGCTCGAGGAAAATTGCGGCGGTGCCTACCGCGGCAATAAGGTACAACCAGGGGGCGCTGAACAGTAACAGGCGGCTGCCATTATAATGGCCCATGAAGGGAAAGCGGTGCAAAGCGGCGGCGCCGAAGGCCAGAAGAAGAGGGCCGCCCCAGTAAAGCAGGAGTCGCCGGGGTCCTCTTCTGACCAGTATAATCAAACCCGCAGCGACCAAAGCCACGCTCCAGAGCCAGCCCCAGGCTGGGGCAAAAAAGTAATTGAAAAAGTAGTGAAAATAACGGCCCCAGGCGCCGACGAACCAGGTCAAGAAAGAAAGCAGACCGGAGAAATTCGGAAAATCCGCGGTCCAGTAGGCCACCAACTGCGGGTCCACCTGGCCGCGGTACACGAGTAGATAAAAAGCGGTTAGGGCCAAGCCCCAAAAGGCTCCCAAGCCCAGCACCCGGAATCGGTCGGCTCGGGGGGACTCCAGCCACAGCACCCCCAGGACCGCGGGCAGGACGAAGACGGCCCCGTGGGAAAAACCGAGGGCCAGGGGGCCCACCAGGGCCAAGCTCAGCCAGCGGGCAGGAGTGGATTCTGACCGAAGGCGCTCCGCCAGCCAGACCACCAAGATGGCAAAAAAGGCGTCGCCGCTGTATTGTTTGAGTTCCTTGGAAAAATAAACCAGGACCGGAGAGACGGCCACCAGAGCCAAACCCAAAAGGGAGGCAGCCCGGCTGGTCAGACGGCGGGCCGCCAGCCAAAATAAAATTACACTGCCTACCCCGAAGGCAAACGAGAGGGAGCGCAGCACCGCCTCGCTGGGGCCAAAGATCTGAGTCAGCCCCCAAACGGTCAGGGTGTAAAAGGGGGGAGTGGAACGCCCGAGATTCAGGGCCTCGACGGGGGTGGAGGCCAGGGCGGCCAGGGCCACCCAGGCCTCATCGGTCCAGAGGTTCCGG
>CAZLRL010000004.1:9751-23163 GCA_964561645.1 uncultured Desulfobacterales bacterium | reverse complement strand
ACAGGGACAGCAGGATGATGCTGGCCCCCAGGATCACCCCCCCCTGAAATCCCCCCCCGGGACTGTGATGCCCGTGGGCGATGACATACAGACCGAAAATCTGGATGAAGGGGATCAAAAAGCGGCAGACCTGTTCGATAATGAAATCATGGGGCGTCCAGATGCTGTCCAGGGGCTCGAATTCCTGTAAGGGCAAGAGAATCTCCCCCCCTTCCTTGAGCCGAAAGGTCAAGCCGGTCAACCGGTGCCGGTACTGCCGGGGGGCCGAAGGCCGGCGCCGGGGGATCCGCAACAGCAGGAAACAAGCCACCCCGGCGCAAAAACCACCGTGGTCTCCAGCATGGTATCCAAGCTCCGGTAATCGGCCAGCACCGAGGTCACCGCATTGGGCACCGCGGTTTCCTCCACCGTTTTTTCAAGGTAACGGGGGGAGACATGGAGGCTCGCCGGGGACTCGGGATCCCCGAAGGGGGGAAAATCCACCGTGGCATAGATCAGAACCGCGCCCACCAGCCCGACGAGGAGGAGTCCCAGGAGTTTCAATCCCTTGTCCTCCGAGTGGTGTGATACACCGCGGCTATGAAAAATACCGTGCTGGCCCCGGCTCCCACCGAGGCTTCGGTAAAGGCCACGTCCACCGCTCCCATGATGGCCCAGAGCAGGCACATCATGAAGCTGTAGGCGCCGAACAGGATGGCCGCGCCCAGCAGGTCCCGGATCATGATGGCCCCGATGCCGCAGAATACCACCAAGGTCAGGATGAGCAGATCCAGTTGCCAGATCATCGGCTTACCTCCGGAGGTCCCCCTTTTTCCAGGACTCCAGGCCCGCCCGGAACCCGGCGTCCACGATGGCATGGGTGGCCGTCGGGCTGGCCAGGAAGACGAAGACCACGATGAGCATCAGCTTCAGACCGATCAGCACGGAACCCAGGGTCAGGGGAAACAGTTGATAAATGGCCAATCCGAGCAGGACCAGCAACGTCCCCATGGTGTCCAGCTTGCCGGCTGGATGCAGCCGGGAATAAAAATCGGGGAAACGCAGCAGGCCCAAAGTCCCGCCGGTAAAAAATATCAGCCCCGCCACCAGGCAGGCCACGACGATCAGCGCGATCACCATACCCCCCCCTTTGCTGGGCGCGCCGAAACCTGACGCCGTCGCGGTTTCAAGACCCTGGCCGCAGGCCCAGCGCCGCTCCCGAGGCTAAAAAAGTTCTTCATAAAGCCCTTTCCGCTTCTGAAAATACCGAGAGGCCGCCAGGACGGCGATAAAATTCAACAGGGCATAGGCCAGGGCGATGTCGACGAACATGTCCAGTCGGTGATACAGCAGGCCGATCAAAATCAGCAGCACCGTCGTCTTGGTCCCGATGGCGTTCACCCCGATCATCCGGTCCAGCACCGTGGGGCCGAAGATGCCCCGGTAGAGAGACAGCATGATCAGAACGCCCAAAAAGAGACCGCAGCCCAGGAAAAAATTGTCCACCCTTACTCCTCCCCGAAGGCCCGGGCGATGCGCCGCTCCATCTCCCCGGGCAGCCCTTCCCCGCTGAAACGGTCGATGGCGTGCACACTGAAGTCCCGGTGAAAATTAACGTAGATCGTGATCGTCCCCGGCGTCAGCGTGATCGAATTGGCAAAGGTCACTTGGGCTACCTCGCTCTTTAACCGGCTCCGAAACCGGAACACTTGGGGGTCGATCAGTTCCATCATCCGGGGGTGAAACGAAAGATACAATACATGCAGGGCCGCTCGAAAAATCTGAACCAGCAGCCAGGGCAGATACCCCAGAAAGCCAAAAGCCGCCCGGATGGTTTTACCGGTCAGGGGGCCGGGAAAGAGAAGGTCCGCGGAAAAATAAGACACCAGGGCGCTGGCCAGCACCCCCAGCCCCAGGTGCATGGGGTCGAATTTTCCAGACAGCAGGCACCAGACCCCCAGCATAAGGATAAACGTGGCTCCGTAAGCGGAACCGCTCCCTTTCCCCTCCCGGGGGCGGGAAAGCTCAAGCTTCGGTTGTTCGGCGGCGTCTTTTTTCATGTCTTTCTGCTTTTAGTTCGCTACCACGACCGGCATATCCATCATGGGCCAGACAAGAAAGCAGGAAATCGCCAGGAACACCATCAGGGCCACTTTGGCAATCCAGCCGTAGCTGAAAAATTCGCCGGTGGTAAACTGTTTGCTCTTAGGGAATGTGGGGATAGTCCTGGAGAGGGATCATCACTTCCCGCACCTTTTTTTGGTAAGCCACAGAAGGCCCCCTAAGCTTGCTAAATATTTCGCAAAATTAACTCAGTGTCCTGGAAAAGTCAAGCTTAATTGGTGTCTATCAGTGAGCAAATGGCGCCGGCGCTTCCTGAACCAAGGGCTGGCAGGCTTGTATGAGGAAGCCAGGCCGGGAGCGCCCCGGGCCATCATCGACGAACAGGTGGCCGCTCTGCTAAGCATGAGAAAGTAAGGCGCTGGTTGGCCGCCCACCTCGCTTCCACGTGCATTATACTCCCAACCTAGGCTTCCTGGCTGAATCAGGTGGAGATCTGGTTCAATATTATTAGCCAGCAGGCTATCCTCTGGGCACCTTCCGCAGCGTCAAAGAATTGTTGGCCAAGATCGACAACTTTTCCCGTAGTGGCCACCGAAGCATGACCGAGGGTAGCTTGCACCAAGTGGATCGGTGCACCCCGATCCAAGGCGTGTGAGGCATGGGCATGCCGTAACCAGTGGGGGCTAACCGGCGCCTCGATACCGGCCCTCTTGGCGGCCGCCCGGACAATCCGTTGAACCTGGGCGGGGTGCAGGTGTCCTTTTCCTTTGCGGGATGGGAATACCGGGGCATCAAGGCCAGCTTTTTCCTTCAAAGAGATCAAGACGGCCCAGGTATCGGGTGACAGGAGCAGAGGGACGTGATAACTGCGGGGGTTGCGAGTAGCCTTCTATTCATTCTCAGGTGTTTTTAAAAAGGATAGTTTCGTCAGTGGAGTGTGCTATTATGCCTTCCACAAGAAGAGATAACTTTCCGGCCAGCTTAGCTATGGCGATGAGGATAGTTATAATACCGTTTTCGGTTTTCTGTAAAAATAAACAAGAATATCCATTAGTTACATTGCAAGTTTGTTTCATTTGAAAGCGAAATTGATATAAAATACCTAATAGTCATCAATTGGAGGAACATCTTTTAGGAAGTTCTCTCAGTGCTTACGCGCAGCCAACCATAAGTATTTTTGTCCCACTGGGGGTGGTCATGAATCCAACGCTAATTCTTTCCATCTTATCAGCGGCAACCGCCGCGGTCTGGTCCGTCTGGACCTGGAGAGATGAACAGGAAAAGGAGAGGAAGCATATAAGAGACCAGGAATCGGCAATATTTGTGAATTCCTTCATCCAGGCTTTGGAAGAACTGCAGTCGAGACTTTACGGTGTTCTGGAAAGAGACGACCTGACCTTTTATAATAAGGAGTACCCAGAACAGGATGAATTTGGCTCTCCCTTTGCCATTGAAATTCTCTACCGTCTCAGCAAGTATTTTGGCTGGACCTATCGTAGCTTCCGGTATGGTCCTTACACGAATGATGCTGCCGTAATAGAACTGGTCAGAAAGATGAGTCAAACCTTAGAGGACCACAGCCAGTTTGAGGGGGATGCCTTCCGCTTCACGTATGAAGAGAGGGTGGCACTCGGCGAATCAGTAGTGCGTCGTACAGGGGATGTGATAGGTTCTATTCCCATATTCGAGTCCATCACCCTTTTTCATTTTCTAGAAGAAATTAGGGATGAAAACAGTAAACGCGCCTCGTTGTATCGGAGCAGGTCTGTGCGCCGCACCCTTGCCGCCATTGATAAGGCTGACCAGCCTGAGACGTTGGAGGGAGGAGATCGGTTGGCAGTTTTGCAAAACCTTCTGGTTGATCTGCTCACCTACCTGGAAGACATGGAAGGATTTAGCATTGTATCCGGGAAGCGCAAAAGAGCACGGCTCAGAGGAATTTTTGCCAAGGCCTTGCCGGCCCTGGCCGCTGATGCCAGTGTAGTCCATCAAACTCCGGGGCGGATCCGGATAAGGGTGCCGCGCTTGAAAATGGACGAGACGTATGCCTCTCAACTATATTTCCTCTTAGAGTCAATGGATAATGTCAGCGGTATTCGTATCAATGTCAGTGCGGCTTCTGTCGTCATCACCTTCCCTCCTGAAATTCCAGAGTTGGATTTTGCCAAGAGGATAACAAAAACTATAGAAACGGGGGTTACCGCGCCATAGTCTAACCTAAAGCGTATCGGGGCATCTCCTCGCGTCTATTCCACTCCATCATTCAGTTCTTATTCAGGGGCCGAAATTTCGGTGCCTTAGCGAATAATTTAATTGACAATTCACCCAGATGGGCAAGAATGACTATATATTCTCTGAATTCCCTTGAGGGATTTATGGCCGTCATCATCTCGGTGGTCAACAACAAAGGAGGGGTGGGAAAGACTACGGTTACCTGCAATCTGGCTCACGCCTTGGCACTATTGGGCCAGCGCGTGCTGGTGGTTGATCTGGACAGTCAGTGCAATGCCACTGCGCTCCTGCTCCCGAAAAAGCTGACAGTGAGGCACAGTTTGTATGAAATGATTGCATTTGATAAGCTGGAGCATCCCCTCCAAGGTTTCCTGTATCCTACCCGCTATGACGGGGTTTTTTGCCTTCCCAATGTCCCTGAGACCGCCTCTTTGGAGCCGCAAGTGATACTGGGCGCCCCGAATAGTTTTTCCCGGCTCCGGCGCCATCTGAGGGACTATGCTCTAAAAAACTTTGATTTCACCTTGATAGATAATCCCCCCAACCTGGGCACTTTTGTCATAAGCGCTCTGGGCACTTCGGATTTTGCTCTGATACCCGTCAAGGCGGGGAGCGCCTTCAGCATGGAAGGGCTCCTCAAGGCGGTGCGGCTCATTAATGAGGTAAGGGGCCAAAACAACCAGGATCTGAAATTATTGCGGCTTCTGGTCAATCAAGTAGACAAGAGAACGATCATCAGCCGGACCCTGGTCGAGCACCTTGCTGGGGCCTTTCGGGAAGACCAAATATTTCACACTTCGATTCCGGTAAATACCGCGTTCGAGCAGGCGGAAGCGGCCGGGACCACCATTTTCCAGTACAACGCCAGCGCGCCGGGCGCCCGAGCCTTTCGGGATCTGGCCCAGGAACTCCTGGACATTTTTGCCATGGAGACTGCTTCGGCGAGGAGGGCTATCTCATGACCGGATCTGACCGGAACAAAAAAAGGCAGACCCTGATGGAGGGCTTCAACAATGTCCCGAAAATCCTTGCAGAAGCCCGACGGGCAGTGGATGAAGTAACTCAACCGGAGATCGGCCAGGATGTACAGGCTGCTGAGGCCCCTTCCCCAAAGAAGACACAAGCTAAATCAGCTCCTCGAAAAGCCAAGCCCGGAACAGCCAAGAGGGAGCAAGGTTCGCAGAAACAGAAGCCAATCTCAAAGGCCCCTAAAGGGAAAAAAGGAGCCCCTGAACCGGAACCGCAAGAAAGTTCAGCCTCGCCGGCACCCCCGGCAGAAAAGCGCCCCCGGGCGCCGCTGCGCACCTTGGACTATTACGGCATCAAAGTAAGGCACCGTCTTTATGGTCGTGTTCGGCTGCGTATCCGAAACATGAAGTACAATTGGGTCTTGGCGGAGAGGATCAAGAGAGGCCTGTCTGACGTCAGGGGCGTTTCCGACGTGAAAGCCAGTGCTGCCACCGGCTCCCTGCTGGTGATTTTTAATCCTGAAGAACTGGCGGTTTCCCCGTCCCGCCAGGATTTTTCGGAACTAATCGAGGGTTGTTTCCCGGGTTTGGATACGGAAGCCCTCATGGGAAAATTTTTGTAAGCAGTCGCTCAGGAGCCGTTAACCTCTCAAAAACAGCAAAAATTTCGGTGGGGCGGGCCTTCCGTGCCCGCCAAGACCATGGGCGGCCAGGGACGGCCGCCCCACCAGAAAATGGCGCTGAAGGAACTTAAGCCTGGTTCCCCAGCTCCGGCTTGGGAACCCCTTGTCCGCCAAGCTCCCGCTTGGCAAAACCTATAAATAATATCAGCATCTCATGATGCGCGGTGCGCACCCCGCATGAACTTTTCACAGAGCAATTTGTGGTGCGTAAGACGCACCCTACATTATCTTATGGTTGTTGGAGACCGATGTGGGAAGGAATTCACAGACGCAGTAGTTACCTGGTCAAATGGATTTTTTGGGCTCTTGTTCTCCTTTTTTCGCAATCGGCGACACCTTAAGGTTGGGTATATAATTATTCTGAGATGACGGCGTTTCAGACAGGAAAAGTATTTTCACCACGCCATCTAACTTTTCTTTAACTTCACCTAAGCATTTTTTCCCTTCGCCGGTGATTTCATAGTACCTTCGCACCCGGCCCTTGAACACCTTCAAATAGGAGCGCAGATACTTAGCCCGCTCCAGTTTGTGCAAGGTGGGATAAAGGCTCCCCGGACTAATATCGTGCCCCAGGCTGCTCAAAGATTTGCTCAACTTGCCGCCATAAACGGGGCCCAGAGCGGCCTGGTGCAGGACGAAGAGCTTGATAATACCCTGCCAGAAGGATTGTCGGATCTTCCGTTTCATATATCATCAACTCGATATATATCACCACCATTGCTATCACACCCGTATTGATTTTTGGTTTATTATTGATTAGTTTTTTATGTGAATATAATTAGTTGGGGAGATGAATTATGGGTCTTTTCGATGATGGTTTGAAGACATCGGTGCCCAGCATCCTGGTGGTGTTGGGCGTGGCCTTGGCGGCGCCCATCGTGTTACCGGCAGTGGCCGCAGTGTCCCGGCCCCTGGCAAAGTCGTTGATAAGAGGTTATCTTGTGTTAGCGGACACCGTGAAAGAATTCGCCGCCGAAGCCGGGGAGCAGATCAGCGATATCATGGCTGAAGTCAAAGCGGAGCAGGGCGAGGAGACGGTTAAGGCTGCAGCCGCTCAGAAAAAAACCAAGACTTAAGCTGAGAAGCTGATTTTAGAAAGATTGGAGGCCAGGAATGTCGATTCAGGGCCTAGAAATCGTCCATGCCCTGCCGGGACGGGTTCGGTTAAAGGTAGCCAAGCTGAGAGGCGACCCCGTTCTGGCCGGGGAAGCCCAAACCAAGCTGGGGGGCGTGCCGGGAATCAGAGGAGTAGAAGCGAATGCCCTCACCGGCAGTGTTCTGATTCATTATGACCAGGAACAGTTGATGTCTCTGAAGTCTTTGACTGCGTTGTCAAAAACCTTGGCACAGCTGGTCCCGGAGTTGGACACCACCCGTCTTTCTGCCTGGCTCACCGCGGTGACGGATGGGGGTGGCGTGGAGTCGGATCAGGGCCCTGGTCTTCTGACTAATATAACGGGGCCAGGGGGCCAGATGACCCAGGGAGTGAATGTGCATGTATTGATCCCCCTGACCTTATTCTTTTTGGGTCTTCGGAGTCTATGGCTTGCAGAAAGGATTGCTTTTCCGGCGTGGTATGATTATTTCTGGTTTGCCTTCAGCACCTTGGTGATGCTGAACCGGAAATGGCTGGAGGAATCGCCGGTCACACAATGAACCATGTTTGATGAAATGTTGAAAAAATCCGTCGCCGGACTGGCGACCGTTGCCGGGACGGTGCTGCTGGCACCATTGGTGCTGCCGGCGGTGGCCCGGGTCACCAGGCCGACGGCCAAAGCCGTTTTGCACCTGTATTTCGACTTGATCAACGACGTGCAAAAAGAACGGGCTGAATTCCAATCATATAAAAAACGCAAGAAAAAAACCGGAGCCTTAGCTACCCACGCCCTTTCAGAGGGGGCACAGGGGTTATTGGTTGAGGACGTTGAAGAAGAGGCTGAAAAATCAGCTACCGAAGCCCTGGTTGAGGCCTTGGGGGAAGTATTGGAGTGATTTCAAACCAGGCCAAAGCTTAACTAAAGTGCCTTGGTTGCAATACCGCTGGTTTGGCAAAATTCCTAAATGATTATCCATAAAAGGCTGTTGATTCGAGGAGGAATATCATGTCCTGGGTAAGCAAAGCATTCAGACTCACTCTGCCTAATGTCTTGGTGGGGGTAGGAGTAGCCTTGTTGGCGCCGGTGATTCTGCCTTCAGTGGGATACATCCTCCGGCCCTTGGCCAAAGGGGTGGTCAAAGCAGGCCTATCGGTGAAGGACATGGTCGCGAGCGTTACCGAGGAGGCAGGGGAGCAGATAAGCGACATGGTGGCGGAAGCCAAGGCTGAGCACTACGGCAAACCGGAAGCTTAGTAACAATCCAAACGCTGAGTAATATACTTTTCGGGTCAATAAAAAAGGGGCTGCCGCCCCGGTTAACGTAATGTGCCTGAATCTGAAATGGTTCCGGTTGCTTGACTGCCCTTTAAATCAAGGCCATGACCACTGTTTGCAGGGCTGATTCCATGAAGGCCCGGGCCACGGTCCCAGCCAAGCCCTGCCCCTGGCGGTTGCCGGTCATGGCGGCAGGCCCGTGAAAGCAACTTAACTCTTCTTTCAGGATGGCGATAATTTCGTTTTGCGATATTTCCCTGGAATTATAGAGGATGAGGGCATTTCCGGTAGTGGGATTGGCTTGGACGTAATTTATGCCGACACAATTGCTCAAGTGACGCTGGAGCTCCTGCGACTTTTCAGGAGAACCTTTTAATTCCGGTATTTTTATTCTGAGGCGACCCTCCAGAGCATGCAAGTAATCGGTGGCAACAGTCATATGATTTTTTCCTCAAAGTTTTTTGAAATTCTTCCTAAAAAGAATAGTAAAATTAGCATATTAAGAAAATATGAAAGAAATGTTAAAATATAGTTAATTTTTAAGATGAATTGAAAGAAAACTGGAAGCGATGATTGTCATTTAATTTCGAAAAGAAAATACACGTCCTTTCTCAGACAACCACGGCATACCCTTATCCAAAAGTCCCTTGATGCACAGATTGGTCTTACCGATTGACCGTCTCCTAAGGACTCTAACCCACGATTAAAGATTTTCTGGTGGCCTCTCCGGTCGAAGCACTATTCAGAAAAGCATCTTGATATCAAATATGCAAAATTTCTCAGATTATCTAAAGATATATATCCGCTTGCGATGTATAGGTTTTTCAGGATCTTTAGGATAAATATAGGAATCTTAGGGTACACGGGGTAAGAGATAGCACTCCCGAAATTCTCTCCATTACGCCTAAACACATACGAGGATAGTCAGGCTGATTCTCATGGAAGGCTTTAAGGTGCTTCAGGCCCGGCCCGGCGAGCTTCACTTGGCCGTGGCCAAGGTAAAAGACAATTATGACATGGCCAGTGAGGTGGAGGGGCGTTTCAGCGCGGTGAAAGGGGTCAACCACGTTAAGGCCGATCCGGAGCTGGGCACGGTGCAGGTTTTTTATGACAAGGAAGAGTTAACTTCCCTCTTTAATCTCTGGTCGTTAAAGGATGTTTTTGCTTCTCTCTTTCCGGAGATCAATATTATGGAGTTATTGACCTCGCTGGAGGGAAAGTTTTAAACCAAGAACCCCTTTTCAGGGAATAGACAGAAAATCACCGTCCACCGGACATTTTTGATCTTCTCCGGATGGACCCCACCCCTTAATGAATCAGACCAAAGGTATTAAAAAGGGAGTATTACCATGTCTGCAGCAGAATCCAAGGAAAAGAGCGGCGTAGGCGAAACCCTGGGCCAGGCCGGCACCACCGTCAAAGACGGTATCGTCGGCAGCCTCAAGGGCATGAGCGAAATTGAAGCTGAAATAGTCAATCTGGCCCGCAATACAGTCACCGACGCCCTGAAGGGCACGGGGGCCGTAGCCAATGAAACCCTCGATGTTAGTAAGGAAGTAATTAAAGGTGCGCTCAAGGCCAGTGAGGAGGTGGGCAGTAGTGCGTTAACCACCACCAAGGCCGTGGCCAAGGGCATCATTCTGGGCGTGTCTGATGTGGGCGGCGATGTAACGCAGGCCGCCAGTCAGTTGGTGAAAGGGGCGGTCAAAGGCGCCTCGGAAGTGGGTGGCGACGTGGCCTTGGTGGCCCGCAGTGCAGCCATGGGAGCCATGGAGGCCGTCGGCCAGGTGGGGGGCAACGTCGGCTCTGCAGCCAAAGCTGTGGTGGGGGGCGCCATTGAGGCTGCCGGCACCCTGGGTCTCACAGCCGTCAGAGCGGTGACCGATCTCCTGGTGGGGACGGTGGAAGGCCTGAAGGAAGTGGTCGGTGCCATTCTTCCCAAGGGTCAGACCGAAGCTCCAGGCGCAGGCGAGGCTCCCCCGGAGAAAAAGCCAACTTCCAAGGGTAAAAGTGAAGGTGCTTCTGACTAGCGACGGTAAGCCTCGTTGAGAAAAGTTGGCGAATTGCAGGGGAAGCCGCTCCCTATGGTTGAAGCCATTCATACGGCTGTAGCCGGTCGGGCCCGCTACCGGGTGGAAGGTCTCCGCCGCTCCGAGGCCCTGAAAAGGCTGCTTGAATTCAGACTCCCACAAAACCGGGATATTACCTGCGTCTCGGCCAGCGCCTTGACGGGTAATATCCTGGTCTGCTTTAATTCCGACAACACTCCCCAAAGTATCGCGGCGATTATTGAAGAGATTGTTATTGAGTACCGCAACTATTCAAACAATTCCAGTACACAATCTGAAGGGGCCCCGGTCAATTTCGAGGGAACGGTGCCAGATCGCGGTTACCTTGATTTCTTGCCCGGATTCAGGGGCCTGTTTTACTATGCGGCGGCGCAGCCTCAGGAGCCTTGGCACCTCCTGGAAGCTGAAGAGGTCTTAGCCCGCTTTCACTCCGACCGAGCCCTGGGGTTGACTCGGGACGCGGCTCGGGAGCATATCAAGACGTATGGTCCCAATGTGCTGCCAGAAGCGGAAGCCCGCTCCGGTTGGGAGATTTTTCTTGGTCAGTTCAATTCCCTGCCGGTGGCCTTATTGGGGGCGGCGGCCGGTCTTTCGATTCTGACCGGCGGGCTGGTGGACGCCCTGTTAATAATGGGCGTAGTAACTATCAACGGGTTTATCGGCTACAAAACCGAAAGCGAAGCGGAAAAAACTATTGAATCCCTTAAGACCCTGGTCCGCCCTTCGGCCCTGGTGGTCCGCGATGGGCGTCTGAGTGAAATTCCGGCGGAAGAGGTGGCCATAGGGGACCTCCTGGTGCTCCGACCGGGAATCTATGTGGCTGCGGATGCACGTCTGCTGGAAGCTTCCCACCTGAGCCTTGATGAGTCGGCCTTGACCGGCGAGAGCCTGCCGGTAACCAAGGCTACCGAGGCTCTGACTTCCCCCAACATCCCTCTGGGCGACCGCGTTAACCTGGTCTTTCGGGGGACCTTGGTCACCGGCGGCGAGGGGCTGGCGGTGGTGGCGGCCACCGGCAGCCACACGGAAATCGGGCGCATTCAGGCCCTAATGGGAGAAACGGAGAGTCCGGAGACCCCCCTGCAGCGACAGCTTGGTCAGCTGGGCGACCAGTTGGTCGTTATGTGCATGGGCATCTGCGGCTTGACTTTTATCGTCGGCTCCTTCTGGGGCATAGGATTTGTGCAGATGCTCAGGACCTCCATTTGCCTGGCGGCCGCAGCCGTACCGGAAGGCCTGCCCATGGTGGCCACCACCACCATGGCTTTGGGTGTCCGGGACATGCGGCAACACCATGTCCTCATCCGACACCTGCAGGCAGTGGAGACCCTGGGGTCGGTCCAGACCGTTTGCCTGGACAAGACCGGCACCATCACCCGCAACCAGATGTCCGTAGTCGAGGTGTTCATTGACAGGCAAAGCCTAAAGGTCTCCAATGGCCGGTTTTGGGGACCTGAAGGCCAAATTGTTCCGGCTCAAGCACCTGAACTCCAACAACTCCTGCTGGTGTCAATTTTATGCAATGAGACGGAGCTTTACCAAGACAACGGCCGGGAGGTGTTTCGGGGGACGCCCACGGAGAACGCCCTGGTGCGCCTGGCTCTGGACGCAGGACTGGACGTTGCCGCGCTGAGGCGGGAGTATCCCCTTCTTCTGATGAACCACCGCTCGGAAACGCGCCTCTTCATGGGCAGTCAGCATCAGCACGGCGCCCAAGAGACTTTCTTGGCTCTGAAGGGTAGCCCTATGGACATCCTGGCCCTGTGTGATCGGCAGATGAGAAATGGCCGGGAGGCGCCCCTGACGGAAGAGGACCGGTCGGTCATTGAGATGCAAAACGAAGACATGGCCGGCAGAGCCCTGCGCATCTTGGGAATTGCTTATGCCGTGAGGAAAAACGGTAAGGGCCCGACTGATGAAAACGGTTTGACCTGGGTGGGCATGATGGGCATGACTGACCCCATCCGGGAGGGTGTGGCCGGAGCCATCCAGGACTTCCATCAAGCCGGTATCGACACCGTGATGATCACCGGTGACCAAAGCACCACCGCCTATGCCATCGGCCAGGAGCTGAGCCTGAGTCAGGGTGCTCCCCTGGAAATCCTGGATGCCACCTACCTGGCGCATATTGAGCCGGAAGCCCTCCGGGCTTTAGCCAAGAAAGCCAAGGTCTTTTCCCGGGTTAGCCCGGCCCATAAGCTTCAGATCGTGCAGGCCCTGCAGCAAGCCGGTAAAGTCGTGGCCATGACCGGGGACGGGATTAACGACGGCCCGGCCCTCAAAGCTGCGGACGTGGGCATCGCCATGGGCCGGACCGGCACGGATGTGGCCCGGGAAGTGGCCGACGTGGTCCTGGAAAAAGACAATCTGGACACCATGATCGTTGCCATCAGGGACGGCCGCACCATCTATCTCAACATTAGAAAATCCGTGCACTTTTTCCTGGCCACCAACCTGAGCGAAATCATGCTCACTTTCACCGCTCTATCTGTGGGTCTGGGTTCGCCGCTAAACGCCATGCAGCTCTTGTGGATCAACCTGATCTCGGATATTTTCCCGGGCCTGGCCCTGGCCCTGGAGCCCCCCGAACCCGACGTCCTGGAACGCCAGCCTCGGGATCCCCAGGCGCCCATCTTTGATACCGCTGATTACCAGCGGATGGCCTTCGAGTCGGGAAGCCTGGCCGCGGGGGCCTTGGGTGCTTATGGTTATGGTATCATGCGCTATGGCATGGGAGCGCAAGCCGGCACCCTGGCTTTCCACAGCCTTACGGCGGGACAACTCCTCCATGCCCTCAGTTGCCGTTCCGAACACCAGAGTATGTTTACTGCGACCAAGCCTCCGGCGAACCGCTATCTGACGCTGGCCCTGGGTGGCTCTCTCGCCCTGCAGCTTGGCACCGCAATCATCCCCGGCCTGCGCAGCATCCTGGGACTGACCCCGCTTACGTTAATAGATGGTTTGGTAATCGGTGGCGGCGCGCTCCTGCCTTTTCTGGTGAACGAGGCCACCAAGCCCGTGACTGAGACCAAGACTGAGACCAAG
>CAZLRL010000004.1:0-9651 GCA_964561645.1 uncultured Desulfobacterales bacterium | reverse complement strand
TAATTCCCCTCAAAGGGACGTGACCATGGAAAAAGACAGAGTTCTCATACTTTGCACCGGGAATGCCGCCCGGAGCCAGATGGCCGAGGCCTGGCTGAAAAAATACGCCGGGGACCAATTTGAGGTGTACAGCGCCGGTTACGAGCCCAAGGGCATACATCCATTAACCCGGAAGGTCATGGAAGAAGCGGGTTTGGCCCTGGATGACCAGTATTCAAAGGGCGTGAAAGCTTTTCTGGGCAAGATGATCTTCCAATACTTGATCATTGTGTGTGCTAAGGCTGAACAGCATTGTCCCACCACGTTTCCCGGCATCGTGCAAAGAATCTATTGGCCCTTTGAGGACCCTGTCGCTTTTACCGGTTCAGAGGAAGAAAAATTGGCAAAATTTCGGGAAGTGCGGGATAAGATAGAAGCGCGCCTCAAACTGTGGCTGCAGGAGTTACTCTGATCGGCTAAGATAACCCACCAGGCAGGGACCTGTTTCAACCCGGTCCGCCATTCCAGGTTGCCTCCATGAAAAAGGATTTCATTTTTATTTCCGAATCGGTTACGGAAGGTCATCCCGATAAGCTCTGCGACCGCATCAGCGACGCCATCGTGGACCATTTTCTGGAACAGGACCCCTATGCCCGGGTGCGGGCTGAATGTGCCGTATCAACCTCAATTCTTTTTATAGCGGCCCGTTTTGCCTCCGAGGCGCGGGTGGACATACCACATGTGGCCCGCAAGGTTATCAGCCGGACAGGGTACGGCAAGTCTGATTTCGACGCCAAAACCTGCAGCATCCTGAACAGCCTCCAAGAGTATCCCCAGGACGCCGACCTGTTTTTCAACGAACAGAGGCTCTCAGAAGAAGAGATGGAGAAGATTAAAGTCAGGCAGCAGGCTACGGTGTTCGGCTATGCCTGCCGGCAAACCCCGGCTCTGATGCCCCTGCCCATCTGGCTGGCTCATAAATTGGCGCGCCAGATAATGGCGGCCAGGCTCAGGGACGATCTCTCCTACCTTTCTCCGGATGCGAAGACCATGGTCGGCATCGAGTACCGTAACCACAAGCCACACCGCATCCACAGCCTTACCCTGGTGCTGAGCGCCACTGGCACGCAGAAGCAGGCGATCCCGATAAAAACTATTGAGGAGGAAATCAGGGAGGCTATTGTTGACCCGGCTTTTGCCGACGAAAAAATCAAGCCCGACAAAAACACGAGCATCTTCATCAATCCCTTGGAAAACCTCATGGTCGGCGGCCCCGCGGTGCATTCCGGGTTGACCGGCAGAAAAAACGCGGTGGACACGTACGGCGAGTATGCCCGTCATAGCGGCAATGCCCTCAGCGGCAAGGATCCCCTGCGTATTGACCGCATCGGGGTCTACGCGGCCCGCTACGCCGCCAAGAATGTGGTGGCTGCCGGCCTGGCGGAAGAATGCGAAGTAGTGCTCAGTTATTCCATAGGCCTCTCGCGCCCGGCCAGTATCCAGGTGGAGACCTTCGGCACCGGGAAACTACTGGATGAGGACTTGGTTGCCCTGTTGGAAGAGCAGTTTGATTTTCGTTTGGCGGCTATTCTGCGCGATTTCAACTTGCGACACTTGCCGTCCCGCTACCCGGGGGGCTTTTACAGCCGATTGGCTGCCTATGGTCAGGTAGGACGTCTGGACCTGGAACTCCCCTGGGAGCAGACTGATAAAGCGGACAGATTAAAGGATCAACCCCAAGTCAAAGGATGATCTCTCCTTTTATTCCTTCCCTTCAGCATTTTCTTGTCTTCAGGCGGTAACCTCTATCTGGTTGGATTTCCCAGGGATATCCCGCCCCTCATCCGGCAGCCCACAGATTTTGGCGCACAGACCGGTAATTTCCTCCATACTGTAACACCAGGTCAGGTCTGGCAAAGGGCCATCGAACAAAATTTCGTAGTCATTGATACCAAGCCCATCAAACTTCAGGGGCGCTATCTCCGTCAGGCCGTTTTGGAGCCGGGCATACAGAATATTGGCGCCGTAACCATTTTTAAAGCGCACAATAATTTGAATACCGACGAGAAGCCGACGGGTGTGGATAGAAGTAATGTACCCCGAGACCTCTTGAAAGATTTCTTTGGGAGAGGGCCAGTTCTCCGGCCAGATGGAATCTTGTCGTTCCATTTTAAGCCTCCTGGGAAATTATGCCCGATAGAAATTTTTGTGTACTGATCATGTGCAACTGGAAGAACAAAAGTTAGTTTAAGTTATTGTTGTAAGGCTACAGTATATTTTAGATAAGTCTTTCGCAAAAATATTTTTTCCAAGTTATTTGCACCAATATGAAAAATTAACTTGAACAAAACAAAAGATAAATAATGGTAAGTTTAAAATCTTTTTTCAAAGCCAGACTCATTAGATGAAAGGGACTTGATAGCTATGGAGCAATTCAGTCTTGATGTGAATATTTTGAAAGACATTCTGCATTTCGCCAAGCCTTTCGGACATCATGAAAACTCAAAAAATCTCAATTTGGGTTTTGGCTTTCTTTACTATGGTCTGGTCCGGGCCCTGCGGCCGAAACACACCCTGGTGATCGGCTCGGGCTATGGCTTTAGCGTGGTGTGCCTGGCTTTAGCCACGAAAGATAATGGCGTGGGGAAACTTTCTTTTGTAGACCCTTCCTATTCGATGCTTAAAGATGGTCCCTTGGCCACCATCGGCGGTCGGGGGATGTGGGAGGACGAGAAAAAAGTAAAAGGCCATTTCCAGCGCTTCCAGGTGGAAGAAATCATCACGCATTTCAAATTACGGAGCGACGGCTTTTTCCCGGACTATGAGAGACTTGGTTTGCCGCTCATTGATCTGGCCTTTATTGACGGCAGCCATGCCTACCAGGATGTGAAGTACGACTTCATTAACGTCCTCAAGTATTCCCGTAAGAATACCTACATCTTCCTCCATGACACTAACATTTATCTGCGGGAATTTCTGAACCACGCCGGGGTGAAGAAATGGATGAATTTTTTGAAAAAGCAGAAGGACTGTTTTGAAGTGATCAATTTTCCCTATTCCTCCGGGGTAGCTCTGGTCAGGGTCATCGACGCCTCTATCTGTAAGGAGCTGCATTGAAGACCTGGCTGCTCACCGCGCCCTTGCTCCTGCCCGCTGCTTATCTCTATTGGCGCCATGTCTGGTTCTTCCGCAACCCGGAACGTCATCCCCCCACCGGGGAACATATCCTCAGCCCGGCGGACGGCACCGTGGTTTATGTCCACAGGCTTGAACCCGAGGAAAAGGTAATCTCCATCAAAAAAGGAGTGCAGGCAAGTCTCACCGACATCGTCCAGGAGGATCTGGCCCGGTCCAAGATCCTCATCGGCATCTTCATGAGTCCTTTTAACGTGCATTACAACCGCATTCCGGTGACCGGGCGAGTGGAATTCATCCATCACCATCCAACCCGGTGCCAAAACCATTACATGGCCTCCATGCACTGGCGCACGGCTTTAGGCCGCAAACCTTTTTCCCTAAACTCGCGGCATATCATGGAGAATGAACGAATGGTTACAAAAATTCAGGGAAGCTTCCGGGGAGAGCTTCTCCCCTATTATGTCGTTCAAATCGCCGCCAGGAGCGTTAATGGCATTGATAGCTATGTCAAGGTCGGCGAGACAATAGAGACGGGGCAAATTTTCGGCATGATCCGTATCGGCTCTCAGGTGGATCTGGTGGTCCCCGATCTGCCGGGGATGCACGTCAAAGTGAAGCCGGGAGAGAAAGTGCGAGCGGGGGAGACTATTCTCATTGCGTAACTCTTTCAAGAGAGGGGAAATTATGAAAGTTGATCTTCATGTTCATTCTAAATATTCCACCAGGCCCTCGTATTGGGTCCTGCAGAAAATGGGCGCGCATGAATGTTACACCGAGCCCCGGGAGCTGCATCGCCTTGCCAAAGAAAGGGGCATGTCTCTGGTAACGATCACCGATCACAATACTATTGCAGGTTGTTTGGAAATCGCCCACCTGCCCGATACCTTCGTGAGTGAAGAAGTCACTACTTATTTTCCGGAAGACCGCTGCAAGATACACGTACTGGTTTACAATATTACGGAACAGGGGCACCGGGATATCCAAAAGGTTCGGGAAAATATTTTTGATCTGGTTCGATATCTGAACGAGTCCAAGATAACTCACAGTGTGGCCCATCCCCTGTGGTCCATCAACAACCGCCTGACCTCAAACCATTTTGAACAGCTTTTGTTAATGTTTAAGAATTTCGAACTCAACGGCAGCCGGGATGAGCAACTGAATCACTGGCTGAAGGGTATCCTGGCGAGCCTCACCCCTCGGGACTTGGAAGCTTTGGCGGAAAAGTATCATTTCCCCTCCCCTCTTGTTGAACCATGGAGGAAAAACCTGACCGGCGGCTCCGACGACCACAGTTCCATGCAGATAGCCCGCATGTACACCCAGGTGAAAGGCGCCGTGTCACCCGCCGACTTTCTGGCCCGCCTGGATCGGGGCGAGGCCAGCGCCTGTGGTTATGGTTCCACCCCTTTGACCTTGGGGCATAATATTTATGGTATTACGTATCAATTTTACAAAGAAAAGTATCGTAACTGCAACCAGCACAATTACCGCCTCGTGTTTGATTTTTTTGAGAGCTTTTTTAATGGCAGTCCCGAACCAAAAGGTTTTTCCCATAAGTTGAGAATATTTTCAAAAGTCAAGAAGTACATCCGTTCCTCCCTGGATGAGGAAAATCTGATCGGCTTATTTAAAAAAGAGGCCGCGGCACTGATCAGTGACAAGATCACGTGTTGTGATGAAGATGAATGGTTTACCATCCTGAATCGATTTTCGACAAAAGTGCTGAAACATTTTCAGAAAAAATTTCAAGAAGCTCTGATCCAGGCCAATCTTATCGATTTGATCGAGTCCCTGGCTTCCAGTTTTTTTGCTTATTTCGGCATGATCCCTTACATTGCTGGTTTTGCCTCTTTCGCCGCCGACAAAAGGTTGGGGAATCAATTGACGGAAAGATTCCTGGTCAGCAGCCAGCAACAATCTTTGGTCTCAGATCATGTAAAAATAGCCCACTTTACGGATACTTTTCATGAAGTCAATGGAGTGGCCCTCACCCTGAAAAAGCAGGTAGAAATGGCCCAGAGATTTCACAAAGATTATTTAGTTATAACCTGTGACACTAAAAATCGTCCGATGCAGAATGGTGTTAAGAACTTTTCACCCCTCGGGGTTTTCCATTTGCCGGAGTACCCCGAGCAGAAACTTTTTCATCCCCCCTTCTTAGAAATCCTGCAGTATTGCTATGAGGAAAACTTCACCCATATCCATGTGGCCACGCCGGGCCCCCTGGGCCTCACCGCCCTGGTTATCGCCAGGATATTGAACCTGCCTGTGTGGGGCACCTATCATACCGCCTTGCCGCAATACGCCCTGTACCTCACTGATGACGCCATGATGGTTGACTTGATGTGGAAATACATCATCTGGTTTTACAATCAATTGGACGCCGTTTTCGTGCCGTCCCGCAGCACCGGTGAGGAGCTGGCTCAACAAGGCGTTGATATCAACAAGGTGCAGGTCTATCCACGGGGAGTTGATATTGAACGGTTCAATCCCAGCCATGGCAACGGCTTTCTCCAGAACCGCTATCAGATTGAGGAGGGAGTAAAACTGCTCTATGTGGGCCGGGTTTCCAAGGAAAAGAATCTGGAACTCTTAGCACGGGTTTTCTTGTCCCTGCTGACCACTCACCCCGATATCCATCTGGTCGTGGTGGGCGATGGGCCCTATCATGCGGAAATGCGGCAGAAACTGGCGGGAACGCCATGTACTTTCACCGGCTTTTTGGAAGGTGAGGACCTGGCCGCGGTCTACGCCTCTTGTGACCTCTTCCTGTTTCCCAGCACTACCGACACCTTCGGGAATGTGGTGCTGGAGGCTCAAGCCTCAGGGCTACCGGTAATCGTCACCGATTCAGGGGGGCCCCGGGAAAATGTTCTCCCAGGAAAAACAGGACTCATAGTTGCGGGTGATAATGAAGCGAGCTTCCTGAACGCCGTTAAAAAACTCCTGGACCATCCGGAACAATTAACCCGTATGGGCCAAGTGGCCTGGCAATACGCCCAGAACAGGTCATATGAAGCGGCCTTTCTAGCCGCCTGGCAGCTGTACCGGAGCGAAGCCGGCTCAGCCTCAACGGATGATGAGCCGGTGAGCCTCCCTTTGCCGGAGGTAGAGGACAGCTTGATATCATGGCCAAAATAATCTAACCTCAGGTCCCGGAAAGTGGGTTCAAGGATTTTGGCCGAGAAACAGGAAATAGGACCAGAGACCCCCGAAGGCCGGGTTGAGGCAGGAAACGTGGGAAATGAATCGGGTCTTAAGCTGAGGGAGGAGATGGCCCTCCAGACGCACCTGATGCAGCCCCATCCAGCGTTTGAAGATTTGCGACCCCGAGTCGTGAAAATCCACCACCGCAACAGCTCCTCCGGAGACGAGGTCGCGGGCCGCCGTTGCCAGGGCCTCTTTCCAGCCCGGGTTAAACATGGACAGGGCATAGGAGAACACCACGAGATCGAAGGAAGGCCCCGAGGCCAACGGCCTATCGTAAGCGGCAAGAATAAGGGTGAGGCGAGGCAGCAGGTTGTGCAGCTTCTTTTCGGCTACCGACAGCATGTCAGCCGACAAATCAAGCCCCCAAAGCTTCGCTTGGGGAAACCGGCGCCCTAAGTAGAGGAGATTCTTGCCCGTGCCGCAACCAACTTCAAGGATGCGGGTAGGGCTTAAGCGGGCCGCCGTCTGCCGCATTAACGTTTCCCGGCCCCTGAGAAAACTCCAGCGGGTAAGATCATAGAACCTGGCGTGGAATCGGTAATAGCGGGCTATGGCAAGGCGTTGCTTCCGGATCCGCTCATCGTGGGGGCCGGTCATACCACTTCCCCTAAATGCAGACTCCCGTAAGTGCCAACCCGATCCTGCCTATGCAAAGCGAGGGTGAGTTCCGGGAAAAACCGCAGCCTGGACCTTACCCAGTGTGGAAGGAAACTCAGGTCGGGTCCGGCTGAGCGCAGGAGGATTTTCGTCCCCGGGCGGCTGTTTGTGAAGATCTGGCGCCACTCTTCCAGAAGAGCATCCGTATCATGCCAGGCCAGCCAATCCAGGTGATCCAGAAGGACGAAATGACTATAGGACCCAGGATTCTCACGCAGAAATTCAGTTACCGTGCTAGTGTACATTTTTATCCGGTTGCAGCGAGCTTTTATGGCTGAAAATTTGTCGGCCTGGAGATATCCAGGGCAGCAATCCGACGTATAGGAACCGGTGAGATATACCCGCCAGAAGTAATTCTCCTGGATGGGCAGAGTGGTAAACACCCTTCGCAGTTTTTCCCGCAGGTACCCTTCGAACCCACCCAGATAACTGCTTTCAATAAGCCGGAGCTGGGGGGTGGGAACTCCGATAAAGGCCAGAGCCGCGGGCTGCCCTAATAGCCAGGTTATCCCCGACCGGAGAAGGTGCGGTTCTATAAGGCTATAGTACCGGGCCTGCTCCTCGAGGCTGCCTGCTTCAAACAAGGCTTGAAGTGCCCGCTTCTTTTTGCCTTGCACCAAGATATTTCGCAACAACCAAGCAAAATCGCCTGCCGCGCCGCGCCAATAGAACGATTTGCGCCAACCCTGGGGGCTGAAATAGGCCAATTTCCGGTTCCAGAACTGCTTGGCCCAATCAGGCAAACCCCACCGGATGGCGGCGTAAATGTCGCGGTAAACCGGACTTCCCCCTTGGCCGAAGAGGGCAAACAAAGCCCCGTGGTCTCCGTGATGGAACAGGGCTAGCTTGAGCCAGAGCAAGGCGTTCTGGCGGAAGTTGACATCAACTGCATGGATCTCATTCGGACCGTCCAGGAGGTAATCCAGCACATTGCACCCGGCGCTGGTTATGGCCACCACCGAGCTTTCCGGGCCCAAATCTAAGAGCTGCCGATCGATGCGTGGATCTTCCCAGCAGGTGTTATAGATCAACCGGTGTCCGTGGATGAGTTCAAAAAAATTGGTTTGTAAACCCTTGGGCATTTCAGATTCCTGATTAAAAGTTATTTTTGTAACAATCACATATAATTATTCATTTATCGTTAGTTTTTGTGAATCAAATTGTTAAATTAATCTTGTTTTCAAAAATTAATTAATAAAAATTTATAGTTTAAACATTAATTATTTTTGATTAATTATTTCTTTGTATTATTTTAATGTGAATTTTGTTATCCAATGAAAACTTAAAAATAATATAAAATTCATCTAATACATATTTTTACCTAACTCTTTTGTATTTAAAAGCAGGCATAACTTCAACCCAAAAGGGGGTGATGTGTGCCTGTATGTAACATTTTGGGAAAACTCTAAAAACTCAAATTCGGGGTAACCAATTTAAAGAAAGAGGGGGAAATCATGATAAAGGTAAAAATGTGGATTGTATCAATCTTGGGGGTTTGTCTGGCATTTTTGCCCGGGGCGGTTCGGGCGGCGGACAGCGAAGCGCTGTTGGACCTGCTGCGGGAGGAAAAGGTCATCACCGTAGACCAGGCCGAGAAGATGAAGAAAAAGATCGCCAAAATCGAGAAAAAGCAGAAGCTCGATTGGCAGGTCGACTGGAGTAACGGCCTGAACATCAAAAGCAAAGATGGTAAGCACAATATAAAGATCGGCGGCCGAATCCAGGTGGATTTCGCCAGTATCTCTTCACCCAAGCGAAGCTTTGTCGATCAAATTGAAGCTGAACAGGGGAATAACCTGGTAGGGTTCGGCAGCGAATTTCGCCGGGCCCGGCTGTTCATCTCCGGCACCGTATACCGCATCATTCAGTTCAAGGCTCAGTATGATTTCGCCGGGGGGGATGCGGATTTCAAGGACGTCTGGCTGGGGGTGAAGGATGTGCCTGTGGTAGGGCATATCCGGATCGGCCACCAGAAGGAGCCCTTTTCCCTGGAAGAGCTCACCAGCAGCAAATACCTCACCTTCATGGAAAGGGCGCTGCCCAACGTTTTTGCGCCGAGCCGCAACACCGGTATCCGGCTGCACAATACCGCCTTGAAATCGAAGCGGTTGTGGTGGGGCTTTGGGGTGTTCCAGGAGGCGGATGATTTTGGCGATGAATTCAACAATTTTCAGAACTGGAATATTACGGCGCGCCTGGCGGGAACTCCCCTATATAAGGATAACGGCCGGAAGCTTCTGCACCTCGGTTTCGGCTACAGCCACCAGTTCCGCAACGCCAACCAATTTGCCCTGCGCTACCGGCAGCGCCCGGAGGCACATATAACCGACGTCAGGCCGCTTATTACCACCGCCGGGGGCACTCCCAGGATTGACACCGACGGCATCGACCTGATCAACCCGGAGATCGCTTTTGTCTGGGGTCCCTTCTCCATGCAGGGGGAATATATCTGGTCTTTTGTCAATGCCAGTCGTCAATATAATCCTTTTGACCCGGCTGCTAACCGGAATTTATTCTTCAAAGGGAATAATCCCACTTTCCATGGGGGCTATGTCTTCGCCAGCTTCTTTCTCACCGGTGAGAACCGCAATTATGACTTAAAATCCGCGACTTTCGGACGGATCAAGCCCAGACGGAATTTTGATCTCGAAGGTGGGTGGGGGGCCT
>CAZLRL010000003.1:14040-29830 GCA_964561645.1 uncultured Desulfobacterales bacterium | reverse complement strand
TCCTCAGTGTCTTTGATGATAAAGGTTTTGCGGCCGTACTCCCGGAGGGTGGCGGGCTGCACCTTGCCGCCCAGCACATGGCTCAAGATATGGAGACCGTAGCAGATGCCCAAAATAGGCACCCCCAGATCCAGAATCTCCGGATTCAGGGTGGGCGCCTTCTCCTCGTACACCCCCGCGGGTCCGCCGGAGAGGATGATGCCCTGAGGAGCAAATTGACGGATTTCGTCCAGGGGCATGAGGAAAGGATGAATCTCGCAGTAGACCTTGAGCTCCCGCACCCGCCGGGCGATGAGCTGGGTGTATTGGGAGCCGAAGTCCAGAATCAGCACTTTTTCCTGATGGGGATCGCGCATTTTTCCTCAGGGAGCAGTAATTTAGTTTGCCGCCGCCTTTGCTTTCATTATAGCGGGAACGGAGGAAAGAGGCAATGAAGGCAGAGAGTTAAGGACGGTGCAAAGTTCAAGGTGCAAAGTTCAAGGTTCAAAGTTCAAAGTTAAAACAGCACCCCGGTCGTTTTTCAGGATCATGGGATAAAAATCTTACGCGAGAAATTTTTGAAATGTAGCCCCAGGCTTCAGCCTGCGAAAATTATCGGCGGAATGAGCGCAGGCTAAACTCTTGTGGCCAAGGTTGGCCGCCCCGCAAAATGAAAATCTTCTCGTAGGGGCGGGGTTACCCCGCCTCTACAAAACGACCTTCACGGTAAAGCCTGCGGCTACAGAAATGAAGCGCCCCGGGCACTAGGTTAAGTTTGGGTAGTGCACGGGCTGGAAGCCCGTGCTACCGGTGTTTCAAAGCCCCAGGGGGCTGAGAAAGCGCTCGGTCAGAGTTTGCTTCAGGAGGTCGGGCGGACCGTCGCGGTGGACTTCCAGCAGGTGGTTCACCTCAGCCGCGGTGTGACGCAGGCGGGATAAAGCCGCGACGCGGGCCGTTTCCAGCACCTCCCAGTCCCGGTCTTTGACCAGGTCCCAGAAAGCCGGTTCCAGCTCCGGGAGCAACAGGGGATAAAGCCCCGGCTGGAAGGCCAGCATCAGGGCCAGGGAAGTGAGGCGCCGTTCGCCGATGATGAAAGCCAGGCGTCCCCGGTCGTTCACCTCCGCCAGGGCATCCTTCAAGGCCCTGATCCAGAGCTCCAGCGGGGTTTGGCAGAACAGCTCCAGGATCGCCGGCAGCGCCTGGCGCAGGGAAGTCTCCCGGGCTTCTCCCACTTCGTGGCCGATGAAGGCCTCCACTTCCCCGGAAACCAGGTCTTCCCAGACATCCTGGTGCTCCTCCGGGCTTTTGAGCAGATCGATCCGGGAGGGGCCCTGAGACGACCAGCCGGCCTTCAGAAAGCGGTTTTCCTGTTGACCGGGGTCGGCCAGATGGTCCCAGAGGAAGTAGGCCAGAGACTGGCGGCGGGCGTAAATCAAATTTCCCTGGCACAGGGCCGGGGTGCCGTCCAAATCGCGGGCCAGCTCTTTATCCAGCACCAGAATGGTGAGGTCGTCCTGCCGGCGCACCTCGGCCAGTTCACCCAGAAAGAAGGTGGGGGCCAGGCCGCGGCAGAATCCGGCCCCATAGGCCAGACCTCCGGGTTCCAAAAAGCAGTTCACCTGTTCCACGTCAAAGGGGTCCACGGCCAGGCCGTTCAGGGGCAATTCTTGCCAGGATTCCCCTTCCCGGGCTTCCCAGGCGGCTTCCAGGTCCGCGACCCAGGCCAGAACCTCCTCGGGCTCAGGCTCACGCCAGGGAGGCAGGCTGTGCTTCCACTTATAGAGCAACCGCAGCCTGAGCAGCAGGCCGCAAAGGGAAAAGTACCCGGCCTGCAGGCTGCAGGCCAGTTCGCAGTTGGCTTCAACTTGGTCAATTAAATTTGCCAGCATCGGGATTTTATTTTTAAGGCCTTTTGTCGCTTATGAGGCCGGGCCTCGTCACTTATGGCCCATTAACTCAGCGGCTTGGCGTGCCAGACCCTTGTCCAGGGAGACCAAAGTCTGGTAAGTCCGGGTGGCGGCCTGGCGGTCACCCTGCTGGATGTAACAGGCCAGGAGTCCCAGGTGGGCTTCAGGGCTGTTCGGGTTGCGAGCCAGGGCCTTGTCGAAGGCGCGCTTGGCCTCGGCCCAGCGGTTCAGCTTGATATTCGCCATCCCCAGGTTATTTAGGGCCGCGACATAATCCGGTTTCAGACGCACCGCTTCCTCGAAGGCCTCCAGGGCCTCCTGGTGCTGGCCCATCTTCCCCAGGGCCACTCCTAAATTATAGTAAGCTTCGGGGTCTTCCGGCTGGTATTGCAGGGCGGTTTTAAAGGCCTGGGCGGCCTGGGGCCAGCGTTTCAGTTTCAGATAGGCCACCCCCAGGTCTTTGTGGGCCACGGCCCACTTCGGCTCAGACTGCACAGCCGCCTGAAAGGCTGCGGCGGCTTCCTGATATTGTTGTAATCGGGCCAGCGCCAGCCCCAACCCATAATGAGCCTGGGCCAGGTCGGGCTGGATTTTCAGGGCCTGGCGATAGGACTGGGCGGCGTCCTGAAAATGTCCCTGCCGCCAGGCGATTTCGGCCCGCTGGAGGAATGGCTGAGCCTCGGTCTGGGCCTCCTGGTCAGTGGAACCCGTCGGTTCCTGGGCCAACCCCGGGGTCAGAGTTAAAAAGACCACGAGAACGGCAGCACCTGTATATGTAAGGATATTCATGCAGAGCGGTCCCCAAGCTTGGGATGATTGGTGCAGCGGTTTACCAAGGGTATCATGAATGGCCCGTATTGGCGAGTCTATCCCCTCGGCCCGGCCTCAGGTCCTCGTTTTAAAGGGGCTGCGGGAGCGCCCCGGCGCCAACAGGCGGATGAACACCCAGCCGGCCGCGAAGCCTCCGACATGGGCCCAAAAGGCCACCCCCACATCCGTCTGCCCCAGGATGGAAAAGGCCCCGGAGAAAAATTGCAGAAGAAACCACAGCCCTAAAAAGACGTAGGCGGGGATTTCGATAATCACGAAAAATAACACCGGCACCAGGGTGAGAACGCGAGCCGCAGGAAACAGGGAAAAGTAGGCGCCCATCACCCCGGCGATGGCCCCGCTGGCCCCCACCATGGGCATGACAGAGCTGGGGGCCGAGAGCAGTTGGGCCAAAGCAGCCACCGTGCCGCTGGCCAGATACAAGATAATAAATTTGCCGTGGCCCAGGGTGTCTTCCACGTTGTCCCCGAAAATGTACAAGATCCACATGTTGGCAATCAGGTGAAGCCAGCCGCCGTGGAGAAACATGGAGGTGAAAATGGGAATGATACTCGCAGCCACGTTGCCGTGGGATAGATTGAGCAAAAAATATCGGGGCACAAAGCCGAAGCTCTGGACGAACTGCTGCAGTTGCGCGCCCATGGCAATTTCCATCAAAAAGATCAAAGTATTCAGAATGATGATGGCATAGCCAATAGTGGGGCGGCGAAAGGAGGGAATGCTGTCTCGAAGAGGAATCATACCAGGGTCCGGAAAACCAATGTAGATATTCTATAAACTTATGTCCTTTGGGCTGCCGGAGCAAGTTGGGGGCAAAAAAAGTCGAACCCGGGGCGGCCGCCTCAGGGTCGGTTCAGCCACAGGCGTTTGCTTGGCAGCTCCAGGACCACCCGGCCCTGGCGCAGGAAAGGCTCGGGCTCGATGACGTCATCGATGAGCAGGAAGACCCGGTGCGGCCCCTCCCAGCGTCGCCGCAGTTCCTCCGGGGTGATGAGGTAGTTTTCCCGGGGCGGCACCGGGAAGGGATACCGGGGCAGGCCCCCGCGCTGGACCATGAGGACCCGGTGGCCGCTGTAAAAAGCCAGGCAGGCGCCGTACTCGAACTCCTCGATGGCTTCCATCACCACCAGGTCCCGGGGCGCGCCGTGCCGGCGGATATACTCCCCCGACAGCCTGTCGCTCAGGAGGGGAGAGAGGACGGTCAGGGTCTTCCAGGTGAAAAACAGGAAGGCCAGGGCCAGCAGGCCGTAAGACACCACGGCCCGGACAGGGCGGCGCCAGCCCGCCACTATACCCGCCAGGGCCAGGCCTGCGATCCACAAGGTCGCCTGTCGGGCCACGGGTTGGATGAGGGGGAACATGCCGAAAAATTCCCGGCGGTTGGCCGCGCAAATTTGCTCCAGATAGGGCAGGAGCATAATCAGGGCCAGGCCCAGGAGTCCCAAAAAAAAGAGGGCCGCCAAGAGGCCGATATCCCGGGACCACTCCAGGGAGCGGTCCAGGCGCCACCCCAGGACCAGGGCCAGAGCCGGCAGGGCGGGGAGGGAATAGTACTCGATACGGGTGGAGGACAGGGAGAAAAAGACCATGATGAGCGCGGCCCAGAGCAAGAGCAGGCGGCCCCGGCTGGCCTGGTCCGAGGACGCGGTGGCCGGCCAGAAGCGGGACAGGGCCTCGGGCAGCAGCAGGCCCCAGGGAAGGAGCCAGATAAACAGGAAAAGCCAGAACCCCGGCAGGGGGAAAGGGGTGATATCCGGGGGCTGGCGCTGGCCGAAAAAACGGAGAATCTGTTCGTTGAGGATGTGGTGTTGCAAAAAACCCGGGTGGGCCTGTTCCATGGCCCAGAACCAGGGGACGGTGAGCCCCAGGAACACCAGCCAGCCCCAGGGGTTGAGGACCAGATACAGCAGGCGGGGCTGGGGCCGGAGCCAGGCATAGCCCGCCAGAATCAGCAGCGGGAAAGCCAGACCGATGAAGCCCTTGCTCATGAAACCCACGGCCAACGCTACCTGGAACACCACGGCCCACGGCCAGGAAGGACGGTCGTCTTCGGCGCAAATCAGCACCCACATGGCCACCACCAGGCCCAGGGTGACCAGGTGATCGGTCAGGAGCTGGAGGTGGAGAGTGAAAAAACCGACACTGGTGAGGAGGACCAGGCCGCCCAGCCAGGCGGCTCGGGTCCCCAACAGGCGGCGGCCGATGAGATAGGTGAACCACACCTCTGCCAGGCCGATGAGGAGGGTAGGGATGCGGGCCGCCTGGTCCGATACCCCGAAAAGATAGTAGGCCGCGAGATTGAGCCAATAAAACAGGGGCGGCTTGTCCAGGTAGCGGGCCCCGTTCAGGTGGGGGGTGAGCCACTGGCCCGACTGGTACATCTCCTGGGGAATGAGGGCGTACATGGCCTCGGAGCGGACCAGGGGCCAATGCCAGATGGCGGGGAGGTAAAGGGCCAGACCGAGAAGCAGCAGGGAAACCCCGGGGAGCCATTCCGGAAGGCGGGGGCTCACGGGGGGCACGGCGGTACCAGGGCGGGCGGGCAGGAAAGCGGACCCCTCAGGTTACGTTCCAGCGCAGCATGGTCCACACGTCGGCAAGATTTCCACCTAACTGGCGCACCACGCTGGGCTCAAAGCCGGAATGCATCATGCACTGGGCGCAGCGGGGATCACGGCCCGGGCCGTAGCGCTCCCAGGACGTCTGTTCCATGAGTTCCTGGAAAGTGGGATAGTGGCGATCCAGGATCTGATAACAGGGGGCGCGCCAACCCAGGGGAGTACGGGTGGGGTTGGCCCAGGGCGTACAGTCATAGCGGCGCTCGCCCCGGAGAAAACTCATATACAGGGGAGTGCTGAAGTAGCGGACGTTCGGGCAATTCTGATGCAGGCGGGTGAATTTCTCCTTGATTTCTTCCCGGCTCAAAAATAATTCCGGGGCCACCCCCTCGAAGCTGTACGCCGGGGACACCAGAATGCCGTCTACTCCCAAATTAGTCAGTTGAGCGAAAAGTTCCTGGATTTCCCTCACGTCGGTATCCTTGTAAATGGTGGTGTTGGTGCACACCCGGAAGCCTTGGGCCTTGGCGGCTTTTATGGCGCTGAGGGCGACATCGAACAGGCCGGTGCGGCCCAAAAGGCGGTCGTGGGTTTCGGCCAGGCCGTCGATATGAAGGCTCAAGGTGAGGCGGGGGGAGCGGGGCAGGCGGGGGAGGGCCTTTTCCAGGAGGATGGCGTTGGTGCACAGGTAAATGTGTTTGCGCCGATGCACCAATTCCTGCACCAGTTCAAAGACCTGGGGATAAAGCAGGGGCTCCCCGCCGGTGACGGTGACCACCGGGGCGCCGCAGTCGTCCACCGACTCCAGGCATTCCTCCAGGGTCAGGGACTCTCCCAGGGAATCCCGGTACTCCTGAATACGGCCGCAGCCCACACAGGCCAGGTTGCATTGATGGGTGGGCTCGAGCATCAACACCAGGGGAAATTTTTCCACCCCGCCCAGCCGTTGCTTCATCAGGTAGCGGGCCAGATCGAAGCTGAGACTTAAAGGAAAACGCATGGCTCTTTTTGAAGGTCAAAAGATGGCGGTGAATTTTTAGCGGTAACCTTTCTGATTATAATACATCTGAGAGAAATGCCACAAATACCGTTCACACATACCCGTGTTCCGCAAACCAGTCGACCGCATCTTTAAGGGCCTGGCGCACCGGGGTCTGGGGCAGGCCCAACTCCCGGACGGCCTTGCTGCTGTCAAAGTACATGAATTTTTTAGCCATTTTTATGGCGGCCACGGGCATCCGGGGGGGCTTGCCGCTCACGTGGGTGGCCCAGAATTCATCCAGGTAGGACAAGGCCAGAATGGGCCGGTAGGGGAGGCGCACCTTGGGGGCGGGCTTTCCGGTGATCTCAGCCAGCAGCTGAAAGATTTCCGACAGGCTCAGGTTTTGGTGCCCCAAAATATATTTTTCGCCCAGCCCGCCTTGTTCCTCGGCCAGGAGGTGTCCCCGGGCCACGTCCCGGACATGCACCAGGTTGAGGCCGGTCTCCAGATAGGCGGGCATGCGGCCCTGGAGGAAATCCACGATCATCCGGCCGGTGGGGGTGGGGCGGGAATCCCAGGGTCCCACCGGGGTGCTGGGGTGCACCAGCACCACCGGGAAACCCTGGCGGGCGGCTTCCAGGACGGCCTGTTCGGCCAGAAATTTGCTGCGTTTGTAATGCCCTACCATGTCGTCCAGGGCCACGGGCGTTTCTTCGGTGCCCGGAGTGCCATCCCCCGGGTTCCCCAAAGTGCCCACCGTGCTGGTGTACACCATGCGGGTGACCCCGGCCGCGGTTGCGGCGGCCAGAAGGTCCTCAGTGCCCTGGACATTGACGGCATACATAATCTTTGGGTCGGGGACCCACAAACGATAATCCGCAGCCACATGAAAGATCCGGTCGCAGCCGCGGGCCGCCGCGGCCAGCGAAGCCGGGTCCAGGAGATCCCCCCGGGCCACTTCGACTTCAAGGCCCGCCAGGGCCGGGTGGTCCGGCCGTCGAGCCAGCACCCGCACTTCCCGACCTGCGGCCAGGAGTTCGACCACAACAGCCCGGCCCACAAAGCCGGTGCCCCCGGTTACCAAAGTAGCCGCCATAAGGTTACGAAAAGTTCAAGGTTCCAGGTTTAAAGTCCAAGGTTCAAAGGCCCCTGTAGGGTGCGTCTTACGCACCATAAATTACCGGAAAAAAAAGTCTCCATCTATTCGAAAACAACCCCTCCAGATCGCACAGGTGAGAACACCTGTGCCACCAGCTTTTCGTGGTTTTGAGAAAACTGACGGGTCATGAGCGCGGTAGGTCGCGTCTTGCGCGCCAAACATGGTGCGTAAAACGCACCCTACATTAATTTTCTGGGCGGATCAGAAGAAGCTGCTCTCCTCAGCCCCCTCCCCCGACTTCCTGCAAAAACAGCCCCAAAGCCATGAGAGGGAACAGGTCCCGGTACAGGTGATAGCGGATCATGAAATGGGACGGGAAGCCGGTGCCGGTGAATTGCTGTTCTTCCCAGCGGCCGTCTTTCTTTTGGGTCTTGACCAGGTACTGGATACCCACTTTGACTTCTGGAGCGAGAATTTCTCCGGCGGCCATAAGCCCCATCAGAGCCCAGGCCGTCTGGGAGGCGGTGGTGCAGCCTTCCCCTTTCAGGTCGAGGTCATGGTAACATTCGCAACATTCCCCCCAGCCGCCGTCCGGGTTTTGCCGCTCCTTGAGCCAGGCCGCGGCCTTTTGCACCATGGTCGAGCGCCAATCTACGCCGATGGCCTTGAGCCCCATGAGCACCGACCAGGTGCCGTAGACATAATTCACTCCCCAGCGCCCCCACCAGGAACCATCCTGGTGCTGCTTGGCCTGCACAAAGGCCAGGGCCCGAGCCGCGGCCGGATGGTCGGCGCTAAAACCGAAAACCCCCATCATCTCCAGGACCCGGCCCGTGACGTCCTCGGTGGGCGGGTCGGATAAGGCCTTGAGGTCGGCAAAGGGAATGGCGTTCAGCCATTCCTTGGTATTGTCGGCGTCAAACGCGGCAAAGCCCCCGTTTTTGGACTGCATGCCCAGGCACCAGGCGATCCCCATGGCCAGGGCCGTTTCGTGCTGGCTCGGATCGGTCAAGCCTTCTTTGAGAGCCATGAGCACCACCGCGGAGTCGTCGATATCGGGGTACCAGTTGTTGACAAATTCGAAGGCCCACCCGCCGGGGGCCAAATCCGGGCGTTTGATGCACCAGTCTCCCGGCAGGAAAATCTGGTTTTCCAGCAGCCAGTGTGTGGCCTTGACCAGGGCGGGGTGGGAAGGCGGGACCCCGGCGGCCACCAGGGCCCGCACTACCAGGCCGGTGTCCCACACCGGGGAGATGCAGGACTGCAAGCGCAGGCGATCACCCAACTGCAAAGTGAAACCCTCCAGGGCTTCCAGGCCGCGCTGCATGACTGGATGGTCGACAGAATAACCCCGGCAGGCCAGGGCCAGCAGGGAATTCACCATGGCCGGCTGAATGCCGCCCCAATCACCGGTTTCTTCCTGGTGTTCCAGGATCCATTGTTCCGCCTGCTGAAGGGCGAGGCGGCGCGCCAGTGGCCAAAATTTTCGGGTATAGAGTTTCAGGACCCGGTCCACTATTACAAAAATATTTTCCAGAGGAGAACTTCTTTTCTTCCAGGTAACCCGGTGGCGCCTAAAAGGCTCGTCGGGATGCAGGAAAAGCTCGGCCACCCCCAGTTCCGGCGGCAGCGGACAAACCGGCTGGTAGGCCATGATGATGGACAAAGGAATCATGGTGGCCCGGCTCCAACTGGAGAACTCATAGAAACTGAGGCCTGACCGCGGCGGCAGCAGCATGAATTCCACCGGCAAAAGAGGAATGCCATCCCAACTCACCTGGCCGAAGAGGGCCAGGTAAATCCTGGTGAAGACCCGGGAGGCCAGCGCGCCGCCGCGTTTGAGGATAAATTGCCGGGCTTTGGTGAGCCGGGGATCATCCGCGGGCAGCCCCGCCATTTTCAAGGCCTGATAGGCCTCCACGGAGGTGCTGAGTTCGCCGCCGTCCCCATACCACAAGGACCAGCCGCCGTTGTCCAACTGCTGGGAGAGAATTTCTTTCACCAGGCCGGGAAATTTATCCCGCGGCAGGCCCAAGAAGCAGTGCAACATGAGATATTCAGCGGTGATGGTGACATTGGACTCGAGTTCAGCCCACCAGTAGCCCTCCCGAGTTTGAAGAGCCAATAAGGCGTCAACAGCCTGTTTCCGGGCTTTGTCAACTTTTTCCCGGAAGGCCTTGGTGGGGGCCCTACTTTTGGTCCGACGCGGAGAAGTAACAGCTGTCACGGTTAGGCACGCCTCAGCAAATTTTCTAAATCGTTAAATATAGCATAAACCTGGGCATTAACAAGTATATCCCCGGGATATATCCGGGGTCGGTCCCTACTCCCCAGGGTGTTGCCAAGCTGGCCCAAGTGTATTAACTTATGAAAAACAGTAAAGAACCGGATAGGTTGGGCCGATTGACTCACCAGACTTTTTCTGCTAATGGTGTGGCAAGGACGCCATGCAACATATCCTGTCCGTAGTTAGGGCTCCCTATCATGGTTTTCAGCGGATTTGCAAGGAGATTGCATGAGTACGATTAAAGAAGACGAATCCCAAGAAATTATCATTCCTTCCGCTTTGCCCTTGTTGGCGGTGCGGGATGTCGTAGTTTTTCCCAATATGGTCCTGCCCCTGTTTGTGGGACGGGAGACCTCGGTCCTGGCCATCGAAGCCGCTTTGGCCCAGGATCGTCTTTTGTTCCTGGCCACCCAGCGGGACCAGGGCATCGAAAATCCGGAACCTGAGGATATTTATCAGCTGGGCACGGTGAGCCTGATCCTCAGAATGTTAAAACTCCCCGACGGCCGCTTGAAGGTCCTGGTCCAGGGAAGAGCCAAAGCCCAGATAACCGAATACCAGCAGACCCGGCCCTATTTCCAGGTTGGTCTGGAAGTGGTCTCGGAACCGGCGCTGCGGGAAGTCTCTCCGGAAACTGAGGCCCTGATGCGCAATGCCCGGGAGATGTCGGAGAAAATTCTGACTCTGAAGGGGGTCATGTCGCCGGATCTCCTGTCCATCCTGGACTCCATCGAGGATCCGGGCCACCTGGCGGATCTGGTGGCGGCCAATCTGCGCCTCAAGATCGACGAGGCCCAGACGGTCCTGGAGGAACTGGACCCCATCAAACGGCTGATCATTGTCAATGATTTTCTGCGCAAGGAACTGGAAGTGTCCTCCATCCAGGCCAAAATCCAGTCCCAGGCCCGGGAAGAGATGGATCGCACCCAGCGGGAGTATTTCCTGCGGGAGCAGCTCCGGGCCATCAAAAAGGAACTGGGGGATGTGGATGACCAGTCCAAGGAGATGGAGGAATACCGGGTCAAGATCGTCCGGGCCAAGATGCCCAAGGAAGCGGAAGAAGAAGCCCTCAAGCAGCTTTCCCGCCTGGAGCAGATGCACCCGGACGCGGCCGAAGCCTCCATGGTGCGGACCTACCTGGACTGGCTGGTGGAGGTCCCCTGGAGCAAAAGCACCCGGGACAAGTTGGATCTGAAGGAAGCCAAAGTCATCCTGGACGAGGACCACTATAACCTGGAGAAGGTCAAGGAGCGCATCCTCGAGTACCTGAGCGTCCGGAAGTTAAATAAGAAAATGAAGGGTCCCATCCTGTGCTTTGTGGGACCGCCGGGCGTGGGCAAAACCTCCCTGGGCCAATCCATCGCCCGGGCCATGGGGCGGAAATTCACCCGTATTTCCCTGGGGGGCATGCGGGATGAAGCCGAGATCAGGGGCCATCGGCGCACCTACATCGGCGCGCTGCCCGGCCGCATCATCCAGGGCCTCAAGAATGTGGGCACCAATAATCCGGTTTTCATCCTGGACGAAGTGGACAAGATCGGTATGGACTTCCGGGGCGACCCCGCGGCCGCGCTCCTGGAGGTGCTGGACCCCGAACAGAATAACTCTTTCAGCGACCATTATCTCAATGTCCCCTTCGACTTGAGCAAGGTGATGTTCATCACCACCGCCAACCTGGTGGACCCCATCCCCTCGGCCCTGAAAGACCGCATGGAGATCATCCGTCTGTCCGGCTATACCGAGGACGAGAAACTGAAGATCGCCCAGGGGTATCTCATCCCCCGGCAAGTCCAGGAAAATGGTTTGAAAATCAGTGACATAACCATCTCTCCGGAGGTGCTCAAGGAGATTATCACCCACTACACCCAGGAGGCCGGTCTCAGAAATCTGGAGCGGGGAATCGGCAGTCTGTGCCGCAAGGTGGCCCGTCGCATTGCGGAAGACGAAAAAGGCCCCTTTGCCATCAGCCGGGCCAATTTACACAAATATCTGGGCCCACCCCGGTATTTGGCCGAAGAGGAACGGGAAAAAGACGAAGTCGGAGTGGCCACCGGGCTGGCCTGGACCCAGGTAGGGGGCGAGATTCTGGCGGTGGAAGCCTCTCTGATGCGGGGCAAAGGCCACCTTATTCTCACCGGTCAGTTGGGTGACGTGATGCGGGAATCGGCCCAGGCGGCCCTGTCCTATGCCCGGGCCCGCGCCGACCGGCTGGGACTGGAAGCCAATTTCTACGAAAATATTGACGCCCACATTCACGTGCCCACGGGGGCGACTCCCAAAGACGGGCCCTCAGCCGGGATCACCATGGCTACCGCGCTGATTTCCGCGCTCACCCAGGTGCCGGTGCGCAAAGACGTGGCCATGACCGGGGAAATCACCCTGAGGGGCAAGGTCCTGCCCGTGGGCGGCTTGAAAGAGAAGGCCATTGCGGCCCTGAGGGGGCGTATGCACAAAGTCATCATCCCCCAGGCCAATAAAAAAGACCTGGTGGAAATTCCCAAGTACGTGAAGCGGAAGCTCAAGTTTGTGCCGGTCAGCAACGTGGATGAAGTGCTGAAGGAAGCCCTGGTGCACGATCCCTTCACAGCGGGACTCCGGCAGAAGACCCCCAAGGGTCGCCTGCCCGCTCGAGCCACCCGGCCCGTGGTCTAACCCGTGGGTGAGCCTCGGCATCTTGAGGCTTGCCCGCCATATCATCCCGCGCACTTTGCTCTGGTAGGAGGTTCGGACCTCACAGCCTCCGACGACCGAGGTCCGAAACCCCCTGACCTATACCTCATCAGTGTAAGGATTACAGAGGCCTTGCCTGTAGATATCCTCATCAGATGGCTTGCTCTGGGCGGCCTCTTGGTGTTGTACATCTTTTTCGCTCTCTCCGAGACCTCCCTTTTTGCCTTAAAGCCCCTGGACCGCCTGCGCTTAAAACAGCAAGCCCCCCGACGCGGCCGGATGGTGGAGGACCTTCTCGGCCAATCCAATCGGCTCCTGATCACCTTGATTTTCGGGGTCGAATTCGTCACTATCCTGGCTTCCATTGTGGCCACGTCTCTGGCTCTCAGGCTCTGGGGCGATCAGGGGAAATGGCTGGCCCTGCTGGTCATGTCCCCCACCTTGTTGCTGCTGGGCGAGATCATCCCCAAGTCCCTGGCCCTGGCCTATCCCCAGCGGCTGGCCCCCCTGGTGGCTCCGGTGGTCCGCTGGGCCATCTTTCTGTTCGCGCCCATCCGCGTCGTTTTGTTGCAGATCAGCCGGGGTATCCTGGTGACCCTGGGGTTTCGCCCCGAACTGCAAGTCCCCGCCGTCCAGCAGGATGACTTTGTGCGCATGGTGGAAGAGAGTCACCGGGGGGGCATGATCGCCGCGTTGGAGCGGGAGTTTATCCAGAATTTCCTCAGCCTGGGAGAGGTCAGGGTAGCCCAGATCATGGTGCCGCGGCCGGATATTTTTTCTCTGCCCCTGGATCTGCCGGTGAATCAAGTGGTCAAGGCGGTGAAGCATTCCCGTTATTCCCGGGTGCCCATCTACCAGGATGATCCGGGCAACGTGCTGGGGATCCTCCATGCCAAGGAGCTCCTCTATATGTGTTCCCAAACATCCTGCGATGAAGCCGTGATCCAAAACATCCTGCGCCCGGTCCATTACGTGCCGGAAAACAAGAAAGCCTTTGATCTGCTCACCGAACTTCAGACCAGACGCTTGCGTCTCGCCCTGGTGGTGGATGAATACGGCACTCTGGTGGGTTTGATCTCCGTGGAGGACCTCCTGGAAGAATTGTGCGGGGAAATTCCCCAGGAATTTATCGTGGAAGTGAAACCCCTGATTGAACTGGGCCCGGATCGCTGGCGGGTCAAGGCTTCCCTGCCTATGGATGACCTGGAGGAAGTTCTGGGCCAACCATTTCCTCCGGGTGAATATGACACGGTGGGTGGCTTCATCCTCCATCTTTTCGGAGAACTGCCTCGGGAAGGTGATGTTGTGGCTTACGGTCTCTGGGAATTCAAGGTGCTGAAGATGAAAGGCACCCGCATCATGGAACTGGAGATTCAGCAGATTCAATCATGATTGTCGCGGTTTTAATAGTTTTTCTGCCCCTGTTGATGCTGGAAGGCTTCTTCGCCGCGTCGGAAATCTCTCTTATTTCAGCCAATTATCGCCGCTTGAAGCATCGGGCCGAAGAGGGGCATCGGGGGGCCCGCTGGGCCTTGTGGCTCTTGGAGCGCCCCGAACACATGCTGGCCACCTGCCTGGTGGGAGCCAATCTGGCCGAGATTTCCAATACTATCCTGGTGAGCGCCCTGTTAATCCAGTGGTTCGGGGCCTGGGGTGAAATCGGCGCCATGCTGCTCATGCCCCCGTTGATTATAATCCTGGCCGAAATAACCCCCAAATCAATCGGCCGTCAGTATCCCACCCGCATGGCCCAGGGCTTGGCCCCCGTCCTCTGGGTGGTAAGCTGGTTGATCTACCCCATCACCCTGATTTTCGCCACTCTGAGCCGGGCCGCCCTGTGGGTGACCGGGGCCCGCAAGACCAGTCAGATGCCCTTTATCACCCGGGAAGACCTGTCTTTGGTGGTGAAAAAGAGCGGACCCGAAGTTGACCTGGAGAGCACCGAGCGCCAGATCATCAACCGCATTCTTTACTTCAGCTTGCGCACGGTCAAGGAGGTTATGGTGCCCCTGGTCAGGGTGGCGGCGGTTGCCGACACCTCCACCGTGGCCCAGGCCCTGGCGGAGTTCCGGGCCACCCGCTTCTCCCGCCTGCCGGTCTATCATCTCCGCATCGACAATCTGGTGGGCGTCTTGCATGATTTTGATCTGCTGGGCGAGGGCACTTCCCACCGGAGCATCAAGCCTTTTGTGCGGCCGGTCCATTTTGTCCCGGAACTCAAAAAGGTCGACCAACTGTTGCCGGAGATGCAGCGGCTAGGGATACATATGTCAGTGGTGGTGGACGAATACGGCGGCACGGTAGGGATTGTCACCATCGAAGACTTGCTGGAAGAAATAGTCGGGGAAATTGCCGACGAGTTCGATCAGGCCGTCACCCCCTACCGGAAGCTGGGGGAAGACCATTATCTCATCAACGCCCGCATGAAGGTGGAATCCCTGAACGAGGCCCTGAACCTGGAGTTGCCCCCCGGGGACTACGAGACCCTGGCGGGTTTTATTATTTCCCAGCTGGGCGACCTGCCGCGGGCCGGGGAACAACTCCGCTGGCGTAATGCCCGTTTCGTGGTGCGCAGCGCCGAAGCCCGCTCCATAAAGGAGGTGGAACTTTTTGTCGAACCATCCTCAGTCTGAACAATGGGCCTTCTTTGATTGCTTTGCCGGCATCAGCGGCGATATGACCCTGGGGGCCATGCTGGATGCGGGGTTGGATCATTCAGCCCTGGGGGAGGCCCTTCGCAGTCTCGACCTGCCCGGCTTTCAGCTCCAGACCCGCCGGGTGTCCAAAGGCCATCTCATGGGGGTCAAGGTGGATTTTCTCCTGGAGGAGGACCAGCCTCCCCGGAGTTATGCGGACATCGTGGGCCTCATCTCCAACGCCGGTTTATCCCGGGGGGTAAAGGACCTGAGTTCGCGCATGTTTCGGATGCTCGCCGAAGTGGAGGCCCACATTCACGGTCAAACCGTGGAAGAAGTGCATTTCCACGAACTGGGCGCGGCCGATACCATCCTGGACGTGGTCGGGGTGGCCTTCGGCGTAGAGAGTCTGGGCATCACCCGCGCCTTTGTCAGTCCCATTCCCCAGGGCTGGGGCATGATTGCCGGAGCCCACGGCCGTCTTCCCAACCCGGCGCCCGCCGCCCTGGACCTGCTGAAGGGATTCACGGTTTACGGCACCGATCTCCCGGGGGAGCTGGTGACCCCTACGGGCGCGGTTATCCTGAGGGCCCTTGAGGCCGACAGCGAACTTTGTCCGCCCCTCCGCTTGGAAAAAGTGGGCTATGGCGCCGGCAGCCGGGACCTCCCCGGTCATCCCAATCTCTTGCGCCTTTATCTGGGTGAGCCTTTGCCCCAGGTCAGGGGCCTGCGGGAGCGGGTTTTGGTCCTCGAGACCCACATCGACGACATGAATCCGGAACTGTACGAACCTTTGATGAGCGGCCTCTTTGCCGCCGGCGCCCTGGATGTGGCCCTGGCC
>CAZLRL010000003.1:0-14030 GCA_964561645.1 uncultured Desulfobacterales bacterium | reverse complement strand
AAAAAAAACCGCCCCGGAGTCCGCCTCACCGTAGTCGCGCCTCTTGCGGCTCAGGAAGGCTTGTTGGAACGCTTGTTCCTCGATTCCACTACCTTGGGGGTTCGGATTCAGGAAGTCGAGCGGGTCATGGCCCGCCGCTGGCAGGAGACCATGGCCACGCCCTATGGGGAAATTTTGGTGAAAGTCATGGAATACGGCGGACACCGCCGGGTGCTGCCGGAATATGAGGCCTGCCGTCAGCTGGCTGAAAAAACCGGCCTGCCTCTCATCGAGGTGTATCGCCTGGTAAAGGATCTATAAGAAAGAGCGGAAATTCGAGCCCCTTCATCTTCTTACAGCAAACCCTCTTTCATCAAATGCTCCATGGACCGCTGCGCATACGTGGTCATGGTGCTGATGATCCAGGTTATGTGGTCCTGAATCTCGGTGAACATGTTCGCGTCCACCATTCCCGTAAGTCCGGTGAGCACCGTCCGCATCCGGATCATATCCTGGTCATTGACCAAAGCAATACCCAGACTCATTTCCCGTTCCAGGGCTCGGAAATAGTCCAGAAAAAGGCGCTTGGCCCCTTCTTGCTCCTGCCCCTTGAGTTGCAGAAGGGTGGTAAGGAGTTGGGAAGCGATAAGAAGCTCGGACTTCAAGCGGTCTGCGAAATGAAACAGCAGGATGGCTCCCCGGGAGTCAGTGGGATAAGTTTCCGGCATGTGCTTACCTCCCTAATTATCCGATCGATGAAGGGAGGTTATCATAATCCAGCCGCGGCCACAACGTAGACCCGGAGCCCCCGCACAAACATCCCCTGACGGTTGTTGACCCTCCGTAAGTTTTTTGACAGTCCCCATAGGCCTACTGTAAAAGCCGATGGCTAAGCTGAGCCGCGGTTTCGGGAAGCATGAGACTCAAAATGACTCCGGCCTCTTTACCGGGCAGACGCCTCAGAAGGCGCACCGCCTCCTCTTCCGGCATCTTTTCCAGGAGTTTGCCGGCCCGGTCCGGGGACATGGCCTGAAGAGTGGACACCAGGTGCCGGTTGTGTTCACCTTTGATGCGTTTTTCTTCTTCCAGGGTATCCAAAACTTGGTTTTGCAGGGCCAGGAGTTCTTGCAGCCGCGTTTCCACTTCTTGCTTGATACGATGCAGCTGCTCCTCCTTGGCGGCCGCCGCGGCCTCCCGGTTCAACAGGGCCTGACGCTCCTTATCCACCAGGGCCAGGAGCCGGGGCAGGGGTGGGCTCTTTTGGACCTTGGCAGTGGCGCTGGTAGCCGCTTCACTGGGACTGGGCCCTGTCCAACTGAGCCACCCAGGGGGAGCCAGACAGGCGGTGGAAAGACCGATTTTTATTAATAGGCCCACAATAAGGCACCCGGTAAGTGATTTTAAATTCGGCCGACCCAGAGTAGTAGCATCCATACCCGCCTCCTCTCAGGATGAGGACCAGCGAGCCAATACAATGGCTTCGCTCTGATTTTCTAAATATTTCGCCAATTCCCGGCGGAATTCCGCCTGTTTTTTCTCCCGGAGGTTTTCCAGCAGACGGCGTTCCTGGTGGCATTTTTCCAAAGCCGATAATTTCTCCGCCACCACCGTCTCCTCCCGGGAAACTTGTTCCAGCCAACCCTCCCGAGCCGATTTGAGATGTTCCAGGTAACGGAATATCATTTGGTATTCCGAAGCCTGCCATTCCTGGAGGGTTGCCTCTTTCATCCGGGTCAAAGTTCCTGAAATCAGGGCTTCGGTTTCAGTCAAAGCCTGGCGGCTGCGGGCCAACTGTCTTTGAGCCTGGGCCAACGCCATGCGAGCCTGTTCTTCCCTCAGGCTCCGCACCTTGAGCACTGTCTCCAGAGGAAAACGAAAGCGGCTACCGGTTTTCATGCCGCGAAAATGGCCTCCAATTCGTGAACCGACTGGTCCAGGGAAACGCCGGCCTCGGTGTTCTGGCGCAGATAACGATTAACCGCCTCGATTTTCTCCAGCGCATAGTCAATGTCCGGATTGCTGCCCCGCACATAGGCATTAATATTTACCAGGTCCTCGGCCCGGCGATAGGTAGCCAGGACCCGGATCAGGTTCTCCCGGAGGGCCATGTGTTCGGGGTTAGACACCTGGGGCATGAGCCGGGAAATGCTCCCCAGGATGTCAATGGAGGGATAATGGCCCCGGTCGGCCAGTTCCCGGGTGAGCACGATATGTCCGTCCAGAATGGCCCGGGTAGCGTCGGCGATGGGCTCCAGCAGGTCGTCCCCCTCTACCAGCACCGTGTAAATACCGGTAATGCTGCCTCGGCCCTGACAGGCCCCGGCCCGCTCCAACAGTCCGGGCAAACGGGTGAAGACCGAAGGGGTATAGCCCCGGGCTGTGGGAGGTTCGCCGATGGCCAGGCCGATTTCCCGGCCCGCCATGGCAAAGCGGGTGAGGGAATCCAAAAGCAGGAGCACATGCAGGCCCTGATCGCGAAAATATTCCGCCAAAGCCGTGGCCAGATAGGCACCCCGCAAGCGGGCCAGAGGCGGGGTATCCGACGTGGCGGCCACCACGCAGGAGCGCGCCAACCCTTCTTCCCCCAGGTCATAGTCCAGGAATTCCTTGACTTCCCGGCCCCGTTCACCGATCAGGGCGATGACGCTCACATCGGAACGGGTAAAGCGGGCCATCATACCCAAAAGAGTGCTTTTACCCACCCCACTACCCGCGAAGATGCCCACCCGCTGCCCCCGTCCCAGGGTAAGGAGGCCGTTAATGGCCCGGATGCCCACATCCAGGGGCTTTCGAATGTTTTCCCGCTGGCAGGGGTTCAAGGGCTTGGCATAGAGGGGATAGGTCGGGGAGGTGTTCAAGGGGCCTTTGTCGTCCAATGGTCTTCCCAGCCCGTCCATCACCCGGCCCAGAAGGCTTTCTCCCACGGACACTCTGGCCTCTTGAGTCTGGAGCACCACCCGACTCTGGGGTCTGAGGCCCCGCACCTCCCCGTAGGGCATGAGCAGCCCCTCATCCTGCCGAAATCCCACCACCTCCGCAGTAATGGGTTCGTCCGGGGGCATCTCGATTTCACAAATTCTGCCCACTGCGCACTCCGGGCCCCGGCTGGTGATAACCAGGCCCACCATCCCCTGAACCATGCCCGTGAGAGCATAGGGGCTTGTCTGCTGCAGGACCGAGTAAAGATGCGGCCAATTAATCGGCTGAGGAGGCATTGGAAGTCTCCAGGGCCTGTTGAACGGCTTGGACCACCAGGGCCCAGCGGGTTTCCCGGGTGCCGTCCACCTCTCCCAAAGCGGTTACCAGGCGAAACCCTCCCGGACTGACGGTGCCGTCGGCCACCAATTCCACCTCCGGGGGCCAGGAGGCCAGATTTTCCTGCCGAAGAATCTCATGATCGGGCGGGCTCACCAGCAGTCGCAGCCCTTCCAGGTGAGTCACTTGCCGGAACCCCTCTTCAATGATGCTCCGGATGGCTTCCGGATGCTGGGTAAGTTCCTGGGCCACCAGTTTTTCAGTCACCAGAAGTACCAGATCCAGGAGAATTTGCTCCCGTTGGCGAAAGAGGGTTTCCCGTTCCTGTTCCAGGTCCGCCACCAGGCTCTGGAGCCGTTTGACTACCTCTTCCAAGGCCCGCCGCCCGACTTCCAGGCCATCTTGCTGGCCTTGCTGAAAGCCGTCCTCATAAGCCTGCTGTTCAATTTCATGGGCCTTTTGGCGGGCCTCGGTCAGGATTTCATCAGATAACCGTGCCAGTTTCTGGGGATCCTGAGGGCCGCCGCCGAGGACGCCATAATCGTAAGGCTGAAAATCCAGGGATCTGGATGACGACCCTTTTTGTTTACCTTCCAAGCTCGGCAGGCTAAATTCTTCCACTGGCTTGGAATCGTCTTTGGTCGATTCAGATGAAAACATCTTCTGTATCTTTAATTTTCAGGACCAGTTGGCCTTCGGTTTCCAAGCGCTTGGCCACCTGAATGATCCGTTGCTGGGCCGCCTCCACATCCCGGAGACGGGCCGGTCCCATGATTTCCAGTTCTTCCTGCAGCATCTCCGCCGCCCGGCTGGACATGTTGCGGAAAAACTTGTCCTTTAGTTCATCGGAAGCCGCCTTCAAGGCCATGGCCAGTTCCTGGGTATTGATTTCCTTGAGCAGGGCCATCAAGCCGCGATCATCCACCCCCAGAAGGTCTTCAAAAGTGAAGAGATAGCGCCGAATTTCTTCCGCCAGGTCCCCCTGCTCCTCTTCTTCCAGCCGTTTCAGAATGTTAGCCTCTTGAGTCCGTTCCATCTGATTGAGGATTTCCGCCACTGACTGGGGACCGCCCAACAGACGTCCACCCACCTCCTCCACCAGGGCAATCTCTTCCCGAAGGGCGGCGTCGATTTCTTCGATAATGGCCGGGGAGACCTGATCCAGGCTGGCCACCCGGCGCAGCACCTCAACTTGCAGGTCTTCAGGAAAAAGAGCCAAAACCTGGCCCGATTGCTGGCGTTCCAGATGGGCCAACACGAGGGCCACAGTCTGGGGATGCTCATTAGTCAAAAAAGAGGCCACGGTGCGGGCATCCAACTTCTTGATTTTTTGGAAAAAATCGGGGCTGGTCTCGAAGTCCAGTTTGTCCAGCAGATCTTCCTGGCGTTTTACGTCCATGGACCGGGACAGGGTGTTTTTGAAAAACTGTTCGCCCCGGACCATAAGAGCTTCCGGAGTCTCCATCATCTTGGTGAACTCCTCCAGAACATTGGCGATCTGTTTGACAGGGACAAACTCCAGCTTGGAGATTTTCTGGCCTAAAAGCTGGATTTCTCGATCCTCCAAACGGCTTAAAATGTCCCCGGCCCGGCCCTCTCCCAGACTCAACAGGAGAATGGCTGCTTTCTCCGTTCCGCTTAAACGCTCCGATCTGATTGGTCCGGCCACGTGGTCTCACCCTGTGTTTTCATTAAGTTTGGAGGTTACCTTTTATCCTTTTCATGAATCCAGAGGCGCAAAACCTCCACGGCCCGGTCTGGATAGGAAGCTATCAAATGACCGATCTTTTCCTGCCCGTCCACCGGCTCCGGCAGGGCGGGTCTGGGTTGACTGGCCTTTAAGGCCGCGGGAGCCGGCTCCTCTTCCGGGAAGATGGACTCCTCACTTCTTTTTTCGACGGGAAGTCGCGGCCCTTGTAAAAGGGGAGGGCGCTCCGGAGCTCGGCGCTTCTTAATGAGAAACATCATCCCTCCCAGAATGATGAGGACCAGGAGGCCGATTTTCCAAGAAAATGCCATCCCTTGTCCCCAGTCTTCCGGGGGGCTCAACGCGGCGGTACCTTCTGCTTCTTGCACGGCCAGAGGGGAGCAGGAAATTTCCAACTGGTCGCCTCGTTCGGCATTAAAGCCCACTGCCTTTTTGGTCAAATTGGCAAACCGCCGCATTTCCTCGGGACTTCTGGGACTAAATTTTTTGTCCTTTCCCTGATAAAGGCCATCCACCACTACTGCCAGGGAGAGGCGCTTCATCTTGCCAGGGGAATCCACCACCTGACGGACCACCCGGTTGATTTCATAATTCCGCAATTCCGTGGTACGTTCCGAACCGACCCCCTTATTAGAGGGCTTGGGAGGAGGAGCCGGGGCCGTCAGGGGCGGCGGTCCGCTGCCGGGAGGCGGGGGGGTAACCGTGCCTTGGTTGAGGTTGAACCTGGCTTCGGGGTTGCCCCCTGACAGCCCTTGAGTGCTCTTTTCGTGGACCAACTGTTCACTGCGTATCAGTTCCCGGTTGGGGGTGAAGGTTTCTTCCCGCAGATTTATTTTCTGAAAATCCAGATCAGTGGACACCCGCACGAAAGACTTGCCCGGCCCCAAGACGGTGTCAAAGAGCTCTTGAACTTTACCTTCGTAGCTTTCTTCAACCTGGCGCTGCAGGCCCAGTTGCCCGGCGGTGAGCCCCTCGGCACTGAAACCGTCCTGTGGCCGGCTCAGAATCCTGCCTCTTAGGTCCACCACTGTTACTTGCGAGGGGTGTAAGCCTGCTACCGCGCTGGACACCAGGTGAACGATGGCATCCACCTGGCTGGGGCTGAGGCTTCGCCCGGGACGCAGCTTTACCGCCACCAAGGCAGTGGGATCCTTTTGATCTTCTCTGAAAAGGGATTCTTTCGGAGTGACGACATGAACTCTGGCTTCCAAAATCTCCGGTATGCCGGCAATGGTGCGGGCCAGTTCCCCCTGCAGGGCCCGCTGATAATTAAGGCGCTGCACAAAATTGGTGACGCCCAATTCCTGGCGGTCAAAGATTTCAAAACCGACGCCGCCTCCCTGGGGCAGCCCTTCGCTGGCCAGGACCAGCCGCAGTTCGTACATGTCGGACTTGGGAACCAGGATGGTGGCCCCACCGTTCTCCAGACGGTAGGAAATCTTTTTGCCCTTGAGTTTGTTGACAATGGACCCGGCATCTTCCTGGGACAAGTTGGTGAACAGCACCCCATAGTCAGAGTTGTTTTGGATAAAAAGCAAGAAAACCAAAGCCAAAACAGCAGCCGCCACTACCGTGGGGATGAGGAGCCGTTGGGTAAAAGGCAGGCTTTGAAAACGCTCCCGCAGGTTGGCCAGAATTCTTTTAAAGGAGTCCATAGGCTAAATATTCGGTACCAGTTACATTCGCCCTTACACCGGCATGCGGCTCAGTTCTTCATAAGCCCGGACCAATTTATTGCGCACCTGTACCAGGAGGCGCAGGCTCAAATTAGCCTTTTCCAAAGCCAACATAGCTTCGTGGAGGTCGGCCTTTCCCGAAAGCAACTGGCGCACCTGCGTATCAGCCTGGTGTTGCTGGCCGTTAACTTCAGACAACATTTCCTGGAAAAGATTTTTATTCTGGGAAGCGGTCTCCGACACGGAGGTTCCCGCATCTTGAGGTTCGAGCAGGCCCAGCATACCGGTAGAATTAATTTGCATAGTTCGCTCCTGGAGACCGCCCGCGCCATCGAACCTAGAGGGCGGTCTTTATTCCCTGGGGGGCCGCGGTTATGTGGTTAGCGGCCGATCTCCAGGGCCTTTAGAGCCATGGCTTTGCCGGCCTTGAACGCAGCCACATTGGCGTCAAAGGCACGGCTGGCCAGCACCAGGCTCACCATCTCCTTGACCGGATTGACGTTGGGCCAGGTGACAATCCCCTGCTCATTGGCGTCCGGATGCGTGGGGTCGTATTCCTGAACCAAACCCTTGTCGCTCTCCACGACGTCAGTCACCGCCACCTTGACAGGAGATTCCAAAAGGCTGGCAAAGGGTTCCGCGGGCTCGCTCTCCAAAATGACGTCCTTGCGCAGATAAGGTCCGCCCTGCGGAGTGCGGGTTACCTGGGCATTGGCCAGATTTTCGGCGATTACATTCAGACGCTGGCGCTGAGCTGTAACTCCGGAAGCACTGATTTCCATAGCGGTATAAATGTTCACTGTACGTCTCCTTCGATAACTGCTTTCAGTTGACCCAGTTTTTTCATGAGCATGGCCACTGAAGACTGGTACTGCAGTTGATTCACAGACAGATTTACCATCTCCTGATCCAGGTCGACGGGTTCATTTGTGTCACTGACCAGATTGGCTGCGACAGGGGACCCCTGGAGGTGTCGGGGATTGGTGGCCGCCAGCTTGACGGTCAGGTCTTGAAGGTGATCCCGCAGTACTTCCTTGAAATTCAACTCCTTGCGGGTAAAACCCGGGGTTTCCAGATTGGCCAGGTTGCCGGCAATAATTTCCTGGCCCCGGTTATGCCACGAAAGGGATTTCTCCAGGAGATTGAACGTGCTGTCAGGAAAGAGATCGCCAGGCATGGTGACACCTCACTTTTCAGGCAAAGATTGCCTGTTTTATCCTCTGCACTATAGTACAAGCAATAATCAGGCCACTTGCGGAGAAGTGGCTGGGCCCCCCCGGGACGTTTGACGGTATTCGTGCAATTTGTTCCGCAGGGTGCGTACACTGATGCCCAAAAGCTTGGCCGCGTGGGTCCGGTTGCCCGAGGTCTCATCCAGGGTCTGGAAAATAAGACGCTGCTCCATTTCCCGCAGAGTGACGGGTTTATCCCCGGCCGGAACCGCCAGGGGTGGACGCCCCGGAATCTCTCTCTGGTTTTCAGCCTGGAGGTCCCGAGGGTGGATATAGTTGCCTTCGGCGAAAAGAACCCCCCGGGCCACGGCATTTTCAAGCTGCCGGACATTGCCGGGCCAGGAAGCCCGTTCCAGGGCAGCCAGGGCGGAACTGGTAAATTTCACATTTTTCTTGCCGAAAAGCTGGGCGTAGCGGTGCAAAAAATACTCGGCCAGCAAGGTAATATCGGCCTGCCGGTCCCGAAGGGGCGGCAGAGTAAAAGAAATTACCTGCAGGCGGTAAAACAGGTCCTCCCGGAACTCGTTTTTCTGGATAAGCTCGAGCAGGTCCTGATTGGTGGTCGCTATCAGGCGGACGTTGATGGGAATGGGATGCCTGCCGCCCACCCGGTCGATTTCATTTTCCTGGAGCACCCGGAGCAACTTGGCCTGAAGGTGGGGGTGCATTTCGCTGATCTCGTCCATGAGCAAGGTGCCGTTGTTAGCCAGTTCGAATTTCCCCAACTTGCGCCCCAGGGCCCCGGTGAAGGCCCCCTTTTCGTGGCCGAAAAGCTCGCTTTCCAGCAGGCCCTCGGGCAGGGCGGCGCAGTTGACCGCGACAAAAGGTCCGCCGGCCCGGTCGCTGTGAGCGTGAAGGTGGCGGGCCAGGATTTCCTTGCCGGTGCCCGATTCCCCCTGAATAAGGACCGTAGCCCCGGTGGGGGCCACAGATTTGGCCAGGCGGAGGATATGGAGCATAACCGGATCCTGGGTAATGACGGGGCGGGCCTGGTCCTGGCCGGCGGCCTTCTGGTGCTCCTTGGTCCAGGGGGAGCGGCCGTTTCTGAGGTGGGGCTCCAAAACGGAGGACAATTTTTCCCAGGACAGCGGGGCGGCCAAATAATCCTGGGCACCCTCGCGCATGGCGGCCACCGCGCCTTCCACGGTGGGACGCCGGGAAATTAAAAACACCGGCAAAAAGGGATGTTCCCCTTTAATCTCGCTCAGAAAAACACCAGCATCCTGCCCCGGCAGATCTTCGGCCAGCATCACCGCCAGGAAAAATTGCTCCCGGAGGCGATCTTTGCCGTCCACTGCCGTAGACACCTGGGCCAGTTCTACTTGAAAGGCTTTATCCAAACGAAGACGGAGGTCCTTCCAGGAAGGGTGAGAGTCTATGACTAAAATGGCTTTTTGTTTCATGCCGTAGTCCTCTGCAAGCATCAGGGAGAAGGCTCGGCCTGGAGGCGGGACAGCTCCAGGTCTGTCAAGCGAACCCGGGCCAGACGTCGCCAAAAGGGGTCATTATGTTGCGCCAGGTCCTGAAAAGTTTGTTGAGCCGCGTCAGTTTCACCATTTTTCAGATGGCTCAACCCCAGGCGGTCCTGGTAAAAGGGACTGGTAGCCGCTCGCAGAGATTGGTCCGCCATGGGTTGATAGATCTGAGCGGCGGGGGAGAATTGCGCTTCAGCCCAGAAAGTCAGGGTCAGGCCGGTTTGGAGTCGTTGGGGCCAGGAACCGGCGCCTTCTGGCTCGAGGCTTGCCTCCAGGGCCGGGAGCTGCCCTTTCTGATAGGCGATGTCCGCGAGGGACAGGGAGGGCATAAGCCAGGCGGGGAGGGCCTCAAAGGGAAGGGCAGCTGAGGCTTCTCCGGCCCGCCACCGGGCCAGCCAGGAACGCAGCAGAAGTTTTTGCTGCTCCTCTTCTGCCGAATACCGGCTCAAATCCCCGGCTATCCCCGGCCAACCCCGGGACAGGCACGCCAGTTCCAGGCCGGGCACCTGAAGCCGGCTGTGCCGGTCGACTCCGGTTTTTGGGCTCCCCTGGGTCAGCAGGGTTTGGGCTTCCTCAAAAAGGCCGTGCTCCTGGAGGAGCTCAGCTAACAGGCGGGCGGCCTCGGGAGGCCCGACCCCTGGAGGTTGCAGATCCCACAGGGCCAGAATTTCCTCCACCAGGGTGAGCGGAGGAGGATCGACCCCGCGTGCCTGTTGACATACCGCCTGCCAGCCTGTTTTCAGGGTTTCCTGAATAGACTCGGGCGCATACCCGGATGGCAAGGCGGTTACTTGTGTCAAAAAACGCCGCAAAGCCGGCAGCGGGGCGCCCTGGCTTAAATCTCGGGAAAGCTCCAACACGGCTGCCTGCAGGCCGGCCTGAGCCGCTTCCGGTGTGCCGGGAAACAGGGAGACCGCCAGGCTGTACAGTTCCAAAGCTTGGGCCGTATCCCCCTGACTGGCGGCCAAATCCGCCACCTTGAGGAGAGCGGCTCCCCGCCGGGAGGCCTGGGGAAAAAGATTCACCAGGGCCAGGCCGGTTTGCCGGGCTTGGCCAAGTTCTCCCGCTTGCTCCTGAGCCAGGAGCCTTTGCCAGTATTCATCCGATTGCAAAGATGAGGAACCGGCGGTTTTTCCTGTCGTCGGGGCCGGGTTCGAGGCAGCCGGATCGGGGGCCGGACGGACCAGGGGCAACCCTCCCCGTCGGTGAGCCGTGGCATTGCCCACCCATCCCATAAAAATCAGCAGACAGATGAGAACCACCGGGATAAACCGGGACCGGGCGCCCATCTCAGTTGCCGCTTCCCTGGCCCTGGCGTTTAAGATCTTCCAGGAGGCGGATAATTTTTTCATTTTGCTGGATCAGGGCGAGATTGGATTTGACCAGATAGCGCTGGGCCTTGTCGATTTTCTCCAACAGGGCCTCCTTGTTGTCGCCATAGACCACTTCGGAACCGGAATCCTCGGCATTGGCATACTTTTCCATGGACTGCCAAAAATTATCGCCGAGCACGACGAGAGGCCTGCCTTTGTACCCCTGGGCGCCGGAGTTCCCCCGCAGGGGCGACACCACCAGGAATGCCAACCCAACCAGGACCACGAGTAAACCGCGCCACCACCAGGCCAACTTCTGTCCGTTTTTCGACATGTGCGTTCCTCTCACCTCCACGCAGCAAGACGCGTACCAATCACCCAAAATCGGCTGACAAAAAAATAACCTTTTGAATTACCTATAAAATATGAAGAGGAAATGTTGTCGGCAGGATTGAGGTGTCAGAGGGCTAGGAGGAAAGACGTCATTTTCTTGACGTTAGAGGTTGCTTGGCCGGGGGAGAGGCGTGGGGAGCGAAGATTTGTTGTTTTTTCATTTTTTCTATCAGGGTGGTGCGATTCAGGTGGAGAAGCTGGGCCGCCCGGCTTTTCACCCAATTACTCTGCTCCAGGGCCTTCAGGATCAGGCGCCGCTCCAGTTCGTGTAAAGCTTGGGGGAGGTTGAGGCCCTCGGGGGAAAAGTCTATACTTTCGCCGCCAACACCCAGACTTGCGGTTTCCCGAAAGCGTTGGGGCAAGTCCTCTACTTCCACGACCTCGCTTTCGGTGAGAATAACCAGCCGCTCCATAAGATTTTCCAGCTCGCGCACATTGCCGGGCCAGGGATAGCGGCTCAAAAACTCCAGGGCCGCAGGGCTCAGGCGCTTGGGCGGCTTTTTTTTCTTTTGGCTGAACAGTTCGGAAAAGTGGGTTACCAGTAGGGGAATGTCGCCCGTTCTCTCCCTCAAGGGGGGAATCCGGACGGGGATGACGTTGAGGCGATAATAAAGGTCTTCCCGAAACCCGCCCTGGCTCACCAAACCCTCCAGGTCCTGATTGGTGGCGGCAATGACCCGGATGTCCACCTTGATGCTTTTGGTGCCGCCGATGCGTTCGAAGGATCTATCCTGGAGCACGCGCAGGAGCTTCACTTGCAGTCCCGGGCTCATGTCAGCCACCTCATCGAGAAAAATGCTGCCGCCGCTGGCCTGTTCAAAGCGGCCGATGCGGGTCCGGATGGCGTGGGTGAAGGCCCCCCGCTCATGTCCGAAAAGCTCGCTCTCCAGCAATTCCTCAGGAATGGCGGCGCAATTCACCGGCACCAGGGGCCCCTGGCGGCGGTGGCTGTTGTAATGAATGGCCCGGGCGATGAGTTCCTTGCCCGTGCCGGATTCTCCCAACAGCAGCACGGTGGAGTCGGTGTCCGCTACTTTGCGAATTAAATCAAAAAGTTGATGGATTTGTTCGCTTGTGCCGATAATATTGGCGAATCCGAAGCGCTTATAGAGTTGCTTTTTCAGATTCAAATTTTCCTGTTGGAGGCGTTGATGCTCCAGAGCCCGGTGCACAATAAGGCGCAGTTCCTGGGGATCCACCGGTTTGGGCAGGTAGTCGTACGCCCCCTGGCGCATGGCATCCACCGAATTTTTGACAGTGGCATAGCCGGTAATAATGATACAGAGACAATGGGGCTGGCGCTGCATGAGGAATTTCAGAATGTCGAGGCCGCTCAGCCCGGGGAGGGCCATGTCGGTCAGCACCAGGTCGAAGCCCTGTTCCTGGAGGCGCTGCAGGCCGGTTTCCCCGTCAGGCGCCGTCTCCACTTCATACCCTTCCTGCTGCAGAATTTCCTGGAGGGCCTCCCGCTGCGCCCGGTCGTCTTCGATCACCAAAATGTTAGCGTGCAGCTTCATAGCTTACTTCCTTACCAAAAAAGAGTAGGACTGTCAATAATATGACATCAGGAATTTCCTGATAAAGTTTCATTGACTTGAGCCGATGAAGTTGTTAAGGTAGTCCAACTTTCAAAAAGAAAGAAACTATTGCTGCCAACCGTCCTTTTTATCATCGTGGCTTATACTTTGTATGCCCTGGTCATGGGGTGGTGCCGGTGGCAGCGATTTCGGTTTTTGGATAGGCAAGGCAGGACCCGGTCCCGGTGGCTGACTGTGACCGGGGGCGCGGCCAGTTTGGGGCTGCTCTTCTATGTCATCTTCTGGATGGCCCCGGCGGTGCCGGACCAGAACCTGAAGCTGGCCAATATCCTGGGCGTGGCGGAGGGCCAGGCCGGGCTGGAAAACAAGGAGGTGGTTCAGAAGGCCGCGGTGCAATTCCCTCTGCAGCTGGATCAGAGGCAGCCCAACGGTCAGCCGGTTTATGCGGTGCTGCATCCGGAGAGTCCGCCCTCCCTTTTGCCACCCGCCAAGCCGCCCCTGGGGCTCAAGCATCGCAAACCCAAGAAGAAGAAACCTTCGGTCCGAGAGTCACAAAATCGGCCGCCGGAGCCCCGACTGAGCAAAAAGGACAAGACCAGGAAAAAAGGGATTTCCAAGCCCTCGGCCAGGAAGGCCAGAAGGTCTGAAGACATCACCGGTTAAAATCGACCGCCAAGTTTCTCTTTCCAACCAAGACACCCATGTGCCTTTTAGCCTGCCAGGGAGGGGGTCAGGCCAGCAGCCCTGATTTTCGGCCGACCCGCTCTTCGGTTACCCTCAGGGCTGGCGCTTGAACCAGTCGTCCCAGAACCACACCGGTAAAATCGCCCGGGCGGCCGGGACCATGAGCGTGGCCGTCTTTTTCAGCCGCATTCTGGGCCTGGTCCGGGAGCAGGTCCTGGCGGGCCTTTTCGGCGCCGGCTACGCCATCGACGCCTTCGTGGTGGCCTTCCGCATCCCCAACCTCCTCCGGGATCTGTTCGCGGAGGGGGCCCTTTCTTCCGCCTTTGTCACAGTTTTTACTCATCATGATCAGCGCCGGGGTTCGGAGCAGGCCTGGCGTCTGGCCAACAACGTCATCGTCTGTTTCACCCTGCTGGTGGGCGGCATCAGCCTGCTGGGGATCTTTTTTTCGCCCCAACTGGTGGGACTGATGGCCCCGGATTTCGGCCTGGTGCCCGGGAAGCTGGAGCTCACCTGGACCATGACCCGCATCATGTTCCCCTTTTTGCTCCTGATTTCCCTGGCCGCGGTGGCCATGGGCATTCTCAACACCAGGGGCAAATTTTTCGTCCCCGCCCTGGCCTCCAGCTTCTTCAATCTCGGTTCCATCGCGGTGGGGGTCACTTTGGCCCTGGTGCTGCCCCGTTTCGGCGTCCCCGCCATTGAAGGCATGGCCTGGGGCACCCTGGTGGGCGGGGGATTGCAGCTGCTGGTTCAGACCCCCCAGCTGCGGCGGGT
>CAZLRL010000002.1:0-30243 GCA_964561645.1 uncultured Desulfobacterales bacterium | reverse complement strand
TTTTTATTTGGAACTATTCCGCAAGTTCCCACAGAATTATTTTGCCTACAAGCTGTGGCAAACCCTATTTTTCTGTCATCCTGAACGAAGTGCAGGATCTAGAACTCATTGAAAAGACTAGATTCTTCGGTCGCCTTGCGGCTCCCTCAGAATGACAAAAATAAGCAAAATAAGAGGTTTTGCAACCGCTTCTAGAGACGGGCCTGCGGTGTCGGGGCAAAATAATTGGGGCCGACCCGGGTCGGCCCCGACAAAGATAGAATGCTGACAGGATGGCGCTTACAAAAAATCTCCTTTAATGGCCCCCCGCCTGCAGGAACCCGGACGCGGCGGCCAACAGCACCACGATCTCCAAAATGGCGATGCCCACCAAGATGTTTTCTTTGGCCTTGAGGAACTTAAAGACCACACCCACATAGCATACGATGGTGGCGCCGGCCAAAATGACAATGGGAATATAAACTAAAAAATCGCCGTAGCCAACTTTCCCCACCCAACTCCACCCCGGGTGGATATTGGCCGCCTCCAAATAGTGGGAACTGGATTGCGTCCAGTAGACGGGAACTTCACTCAGGGGCACATAAGGGGTCAAGATTCTCAGAATGTAAATAAAGAAAGCCACCACCAGCACCGCAAAGCCGAACAGGGCCAAGCGATTGAGAACCGTGGCGTAAAATAATTGGGCTTCCGAAGCTTTCAAGGGACTCATAGTTCCTCCGGCATTAGCTCAAATTCCCAGGCCTTTCAACAGGGCCCGCGTCCCGGCAAAAAGCAATATGAGTATGACGATGTAACGAATGACCTTCGGTTTGGTCCGGGTCAATATAGGAACCCCGACCCAGCTTCCCAGCATGATGCCGATGAGAGAAGGTACGACGATGAGGGGGAGCATGGCGCCGCTGTTGATGTAGATCCAGGCGGCGCTGGTATCGGTGATGGACAGGAGAAACTTGCTGGTGGCCACCGAAACTTTCAGAGGCGCGCCCATCAGCAGGTTGAGCACCGGCACGTTGGCCCAACCGGCTCCCAGGCCGAACATGCCGGCCATAACCCCAATAATGATAAAGAGGCCAAAACTTAGGGGGCTCCGATGGACTTTCCAGTGAACATCTTCCCGGGTAGAGATGTCCGTATATACTCCGTGGATTCCCAACATCTTGGCCAGGCCGTCGCTTTCCTTCACCTCCGGGTATTCCGACTTTTTGGCCAGCATCATGATGGCCACGATTCCCAGGATGGTACCCCCTAAAGCGATCTGGACTATGTGGCTAGGGAGGGCCAAACCCACCAAAGCCCCGACGATGGAAGCCGAGGAGGCTATCAAGGCCGTGGGGAGGGCCAGGCGCAAGTCGGCCATGCCGGCCCGCAACAAACCGGGACCGGCCGATAAGGCTCCCGAGAGGGCCACCAGAAGGCCGGCGCACCGGACAAAATCGAGGTGGAAGGGGAAAAAGCCGCTGACAATGGGGACAAAGAGCACCCCACCGCCCACACCCCCCAGCACGGCCACAATTCCCATAACAAAGGTCAAGACAAACAGGATCAAGACCCAGGCCCACCAGGGAATGGAGCTGCCCTGGCCGCCGGGGCTTACCTGCCCCAGGGCCGTACCGCCCATCATCCAGAGCCAGAGGGCGAAAGAGGCCAGCAGCACCAGAATAAGAGTGACCCTTTTGAGGTATTTCCGTCGATCTACCATGGTTACCCCGCTGCAAAAGGTAAGGGGACGCCGAACTGTCCTGTCACCGATTCCTCAAATAACCCTTCCTGAGGATTGTCCAGGTCCTCCCGCCGCAGAGCCGGTGTTCTGCCCGCGGACCACGAGGAGCCTCAAGGAGTGGCGGGCGGGAGGCCCGCCCCCGGTGTATTAGACTCGCTTCACTCCCGGTCAAAATGACACGTATGGTTATTTTTTCAGAGTTCCCGAAATTTAGTTTGTGAATTTTTTCTTTATAAAGTGCTGACAGGGAAAGTCAAGGAGAAAATGAGGGTGAAGGTCAGATTGACTGTCGACGGCGGGAAAAACTGACGCCCCTTTGACCCGGCCAGTACCTACCGGGCTTTAGCGCCGGCGTAAAGACGGCTCCCCCGGGCTCGGTTGATTTTCCCGGAACCGTTGCTTAACATGATTTGTGTTCGGTGTCGGTTCGGCAGGAGTACGCCCACCCTGGAGATGCTCTGCACTTATCGGGCTACTATTCCTGGAACCCGACACGAGGTGCTCAAGAGTAGGCCAGGGAAAGCGGCATGAAGAAAAATATCCTGGGACACCAGGGAGAAGAGACCCGCAGCCTGGGTCCCTGTCCGCTTTGCGGGCGGGAGATGCTGGCCGGCGAGAGTGTGGACCGGCACCATTGGCGGCCCAAATCCCGGGGAGGGAGAACGGCGGCTTATCTGCACCGCACCTGCCATCGCAAGCTGCATTCCCTGTTTACGGACAGGGAGTTGAGCACGGCATTTTCCACTCCCGAGGCGGTCAAACAGCATCCGGAAATCAGGAAATTTATTGCCTGGGTCAGGCGGCAGCCGCCGGAGGCGGTGCTCCGGCACCGCAAGCCCCGGGGGAGGAAGTGATAGCGGTAAAGAATCTCTAAAAGAGATCCCTTCCCAACCAACTCCCCGACAATCCCCCTTTACCACCAAGTGGTCAGTAATCAGTGATCAGTATGGCTGGATTGAGGAGAGAATTGGGAGGATGGTTTAAGAACGAGGCGCAGGTCAGGGCCTTAATAAAAATGTCTGGGGCTGGGCGCCCCCCACGCCATTCCATGGGAGTCCTTGCTGTCGGCGGGCGAGACGCCCACCCTACGGATCCCTGAAATTTGTTTAGGTTAGGATTGTCCCCGGCTGAGCCTAATCAGTCTCATAGTGTGCGCTTTCCGCACCACTAGTGCTCCGGTGAAAAGATTCTTCAAATTGGAGGACAGCTCCACGCCCAACCTTGCACAGGCGAGACGCCTGTGCCACCGGGTCTTTGCATCGTTTTGAGAGTCCCGCGGGTTCATGAGCAACTGCTCTGGGAAATTTGCTTGGGGGTGGTCCAGGAACTTGAGAAAGGTAAACGTGCGCGGGCGGACCTGCCGCCTGCCCTGCGGCTGGGGGAAAATTAGCGTTCCGCCTCGATGTCTCCCATGTAGCGGGTGACGACCTCCGGTTCCACGCAATCCTCCAGTTCTTGCCGGCTGGCTTCTTTGGCATTTTTCAAGGCCTCAAACGGGCACAGCCACTCATTACCGGCGTCGTCTCGCACTTTAAAGAAACGCTTGCCCCGAGCAGTCTGGTCAACCATGATGACCCCTCCTATTCCTTAAATCTTTTTTAGCACAGGATCGGGGCTGGTGCCACCGCTAATCGCTGGAGGATGAGGCCACAGAGGCGGGTTAAAAAAGGCCGACTCGGTGTCGGCCTTGAATAACGAGTGCCCCGCCAGTCCGCGTGGTGGACTTTGCAGGCGCGCAAATGCCCAACAGGTTAATTAAGCCCCAATAGACCGGCGGGCAGTGCCCGCCCTACATTTTGTTTTCACAGGTGAAGAAGGGCAGACCAGACACGCAGGTCCGCCTACGGTTTTATAGTAGATTCGCTAATGGTACCAAACACGGTTGTCGACAGCACAGGCATCTTGTCAGTGGTGCATGGGCTGGAAGCCCGTGCTATCAGCTGGGAGAACAGGCATCTTGCCTGTTCGCACAGGCGAGACGCCTGTGCTCCCGTTTTAGGCAAGAGTGGAGGAGCCTGGAGAAGAGGCCGGGATCCGCGCCCCCGGCCTCTCTCCGACCCAAACTTCCTCTTACTGGGGAAAAGCCAGCTCCAGGGCCTGGTCCAGGGTTTCCACCGGGTGGAAGTTCAGGTCCTGGCGCACGGATTCGGGCACCTCCTCCAGGTCCATCTCGTTTTGCGCCGGCAGGATGATGTCCTTGATGCCGGCCCGGTGGGCCGCCAGGGCCTTGTTTTTGATGCCTCCCACCCGCAGGACATGGCCCCGCAGGGTGATTTCTCCGGTCATGGCCAGATGCTTTTTTACCGGCCGCCCGGAAAGCAGGGACACCAGCGCGGTGAGCAGGGCCAGCCCGGCGGAGGGCCCGTCCTTGGGGATGGCCCCCGCGGGCACGTGAATATGGAGGTCGGTGTTCTCGTAAAAATCCTCCTCAATGCCCAAAAACGGAGCCTTGGCCCGGATATAGCTGAAAGCCGCGGCACCAGACTCTTTCATCACCTCCCCCAGTTGGCCGGTGAGCTTGAGCTCGCCCTTGCCCGGCATGCGCAAAGCCTCGATGAATAGGATGTCTCCGCCGCTGGGGGTCCAGGCCAGGCCCGTGGCCACTCCGGGTTCCGGGTGCTCCAGGGCCGCTTCCCGGAAGAACTTGGGCGGGCCCAGGTGGGTGGCCAGATCATCTTCGGTGATCTCCACCCGCTCTTTGCCCAACTCCACGATTTCCCGGCCGGTGCCCCGGCACAGACCGGCAATCTCCCGCTCCAGGTTGCGCAGGCCCGCCTCCCGGGTATAGGAGGAAATCAGGGTCCGCATGGCCTCGGGGGTGACGGAAAACTGCTCCTCTGTCAGGCCGTGGGCCTCCAATTGCCGGGGGATGAGGTAGTTGTAGGCGATTTCCAGCTTCTCTTCCTCGGTGTAGCCCGGGAGCTCCAGGACCTCCATCCGGTCCCTCAGGGCTGGCGGAATGGGATCGATCAGGTTGGCCGTAGTGACGAACATGACCTTGGACAGATCGAAACCCACGTCCAGGTAATGATCCGAGAAGGAAAAATTCTGCTCCGGATCCAGGACCTCCAGCAGGGCCGAGGACGGGTCACCCCGGAAATCGGCGCCGATTTTGTCCACTTCGTCCAGAATGAACACCGGGTTGTTGGAGCCGGCCCGGCGCATGCTCTGAATGATGCGCCCCGGCAGCGCGCCCACGTAGGTGCGGCGGTGACCCCGGATTTCGGCTTCATCCCGTACACCCCCCAGCGACAGGCGCACGAACTTGCGCCCCAAAGCCCGGGCGATGGACCGCCCCAGGGAGGTTTTCCCGGTGCCCGGCGGCCCCACGAAACACAGGATGGGGCCCTTCATGTCGGTCTTGAGTTTGCGCACCGCCAGGTATTCCAGGATGCGCTTTTTCACTTTTTCGAGGTCGTAATGATCCTCGTCCAGAATCTGCCGGGCCTGGGACAAATCCAGGTTGTCCTCCGTGGACACGCTCCAGGGCAGCTCAATCATCCACTCCAGGTAGTTGCGGATGACCTGATGGTCCGGAGAATGCGGCGGGGTGCGCTTCAGGCGCTCCAGTTCCCGCTCGGCCTCCTTCATGGCGTGCTCGGGCAGTTCCGCGTCTTCCAGACGGGTCAAAAGCTCGGTGGTTTCCCGGGTTTTCTCATCCGTCTCGCCCAACTCCCGCTCCAGGGCCTTGATATGCTCCCTGAGATAATAGTCCTTCTGGGCTTTGTCCATCTGGCCCTTGACCTGGGATTGGATCTTTTTCCCCAGCTCCAGGATCTCCAGCTCCCGGTTGATCAGGGCCAGGACCCGGTTGAGGCGGGCCTTGACGTCGATGGTTTCCAGGAGTTCCTGCTTCTCCGCCTTGGCAATGTTCAGGCTGCCCGCGGTGACGTCCGCCAGCACCCGGGGATCGCCCATTTCCCGCACCAGCGCGCCGAGCTCCGCCGGCAGATAGGGAGACAGCTCCAGCATCTTGAGAAAGAGCCCCTTCACACTGGAAATGAGGGCTTCCAACTCCAGGTCGGGCTCGTAGTCCTCGGAAATGGCGGACACCTGGGCGGTAAAATACGGCTCATAGCCCGCCCAGTTTTCCACCTTAAAACGGTAGAGGCCCTGAATCAGCAGGCGCACCGACCCGTCCTCGGGTTTGCGCATCTTGAGGATCACCGCGGCGGTGCCCACCGTAAACAAATTGTCGGGGCCGTAGCCCGTGGGCTGGTCTTCCCGGGACGCCACAATGCCGAAAATTTTGTCCTGCAGGATGATATCGTCCACCAGCTTCTGGGCCGACTCCTCCCACAGGGCCATGGGTAGGATGACCCGGGGAAAGAGCACCAGCTCAGAGCTCGGCAAAATCGGCAGCACTACCGGTTCCTGAGGAGCTTCCCTGGTCTCAGGAACCACGTATTCAGTATCGATAATGTTATTGGTATTGTTGGTCATAAAATTTTTCACCTCTTGTTCATTCTTCGCTATCCCGGATTTCGCGCACCGGAATATGTCTGGTCCGGGGGTGTCGGCGGGGCAAAAATACTTCCAAAACGCCGTTCTCATAGCGGGCTCTGACACCCTCCGGGTCGATGGCCAGGGGTATACGAAAACTTCGCTCAAAATTGCCATAGGTTATTTCGTAATGGAGGACCCGGTTGGTAGCGGCAGGTGGCGCGGGGCGCCGCTGCCCCCGAACGATCAACTGCTGGCCGACCAGGTCGATTCCCAGATCCTCTCTGGCGGCCCCGGCGATTTCCAGGCGCAAGACCAGGCCTTCCGGGGTTTCATAGAGGTCCGCGGCCGGACGGAAGGGATATTCCTTTTCGTCCAGGGGAAACAGCCGGTCACGCCAGGAGCGCATCTGCTCCTCCAAGTGTTCCAGGTCCCTTAAGATGCGGATTTTTATCAGACGATGCATAAGCCTTTCCTTGTTGAAGTCAATAGTATTAAAATAGGTACTGTCTGGGAAAAGTCCAGAGGTAACCACAGGATATAAGACAAGTTTTCAACCACCTGCTGGCGGGAGAGGTCGGCGGGCCGCCGGATGGGGCCTTTGCTGCCAGCCCCCCGGCCAGGCAGGGGCGGGGTTATTAGTTAAAGCGTCAAATTGATGACTTCCGGTCTGCCGCTCATCCCCGATTCCTCGAGGAAGAGGGTGAGGGGTGGGAGTGAAAACTCATTTATTCCAGCTCCGGACATACCCCCAGCCGGGCCTCCGCCACTCCCGGAGGCATCCTCGGAGGTGATATGAACAATCCCATGAAAATTGCCCTTGTTATCGGCCTCATCCTGGGCCTGCTCGGCCCCGCCCCGGCCCAAGAAAAGCCCCTGATTATCGGCGGCAAAAATTTTACCGAGCAATACATCCTGGCCGACATGGCCAAAATATTACTGGAGCAGCAAGGCTTCCAGGTTAACCTGAAAACCGGGGTGGGGTCCACGGTGCTGCGCCGCTCCCTGGAGCGGGGTCAGGTGGATCTTTACTACGAATATACCGGCACGGCCTACACGGTTTATTATAACGGCACCGACCGGGCTATCATGACCGACCCCGAGAAAGTCTTCGCGTTCGTCAAAAAAGTCGACGCCCAAAAGGGGCTGGTCTGGCTGCCCCGGATGCAGGAGGTGAACTCCACCTACACCCTGATCATGACCAGGCAGCAGGCCCAGGAATTAAGTCTTGGCACCATCTCCGAGCTGGCCGCGTATGTGAACCAGCACCCCGAGAAGTTGATTTTCGGGATGAATGCCGAGTTCTGGGGACGGCCGGACGGATTCCGGAACCTGATGAAAGCCTACAAATTCCGGGTACCCCCCGGGAATATCCGGAAAATGGCCACCGGTCTGACCTATACCGCGCTGAAACAGGGAGAAACCGACGTCTCCATGGCCTTTTCCACCGACGGCCGCATCCTGGCCTGGGGCTTTGTGGAACTGGCAGACGACCAGAAGTTCTTCCCGGTGTACAACCCGGCCCCGGTGGTCCGGAAGCCAATCCTGGCCGAGTATCCGGAAATTAAAGAGATATTGGAGCCCCTGAACCGGTTGACCACCCGGGACCTGCAAGAGCTCAACAAGGCGGTGGACGTGGACCGAAAATCCGTCCAGTCCGTGGCCCGAGACTGGCTGCAATCCCAGGGGCTGGTGCACTAGCAAAACGGAATGCCGCTTCCCCTGGCGAGATCTTTTAGACCTCCGAATAAAGACCCAGGGGTACCGAAATTAAACAGGGTCACGGTCAAAAACCACTTATCTCCGGTCAGGGAAGAAACAGTGAGGTACTGAGGTAGCGCTCGCCGGTGCTGGGGAGGATGGTAACGATAACCTTTCCCTGATTCTCCGGGCGGCGGGCGACCTGTAACGCGGCCTGGACGGCCGCGCCCGAGGAGATGCCGCACAAAATGCCTTCCCGCCTGGCCACCTCCCTGGCCGTGTCCAGGGCCTCGTCGTCGGTCACGGTGATAATCTCATCAATAACCTGGCGGTTCAGCACCCCGGGTACGAATCCGGCGCCGATCCCCTGAATCTGGTGGGGTCCGGGCGGACCGCCGGAGAGCACCGGTGACGCGGCGGGCTCCACCGCCACGGCCCGGAATGACGGTCTGCGGGCCTTGATGGCTTCCGCCACTCCGGTGATGGTGCCGCCGGTGCCCACTCCGGCCACCAGGATGTCCACTGCTCCCCCGGTATCACGCCAGATTTCCTCCGCGGTGGTGCGCCGGTGTGCGTCGGGATTGGCGGGGTTGTTGAACTGGTCCGGCAGATAAGCTCCAGGCTGCTCGGCCAGGATTTCCTTGGCGCGATTAACTGCGCCGGTCATACCCTCGGGGCCCGGCGTCAATACCACCTGCGCGCCCAGGTGCTTCAGAAGTTTGCGGCGCTCCTGGCTCATGGTTTCGGGCATGGTAAGGATAAGGCGGTAGCCCCGGGCGGCACAGACGAAGGCCAGGGCAATGCCGGTGTTGCCGCTGGTGGGCTCAACAATCAGACCGCCGGGGCGGATCAGTCCCTGGGCTTCGGCCGCCAGCACCATGGCCACGCCGATGCGGTCCTTGACGCTTCCCAGGGGATTCATGGCCTCCAGCTTGGCCAGCACTGTGACACCCAGCCCCCGGGTGAGGGCCTCCAGGCGCACCAGGGGAGTGCGTCCCACCACGTCCACCACGCGGAGATAATCGGCAGCCATGAAGGGTTATCTTACCCCGGCGGCCCGGACCCGCCGCCCCTGGCCGTCCTGGTAGATCAGTTCCGGTTTTTTGAGAAACACCTTGGTGTCAGGGGGGATCGACTCGGTGAGCCAGACATTGCCACCGATGACGCTTCGGGCCCCGATCGCCGTCTGGCCTCCGAGTATGGTGGCCCCGGCATAAATAATGACGTCGTCTTCCACGGTGGGATGGCGCTTTTTTGCTCTCAGGGCCTCAACTTTATCCCGGGGCACGGACAAGGCCCCCAGGGTCACCCCTTGGTAAAGTCGCACCCGCTGGCCGATTTCCGTGGTCTCCCCGATGACCACGCCGGTGCCGTGATCTATGAAGAAGCTCCCCCCGATCCGGGCTCCGGGGTGGATGTCAATGCCCGTCAGGCTGTGGGCGTACTCGGTCATGATGCGGGGCACCAGGGGCACCTGCTGCTGATGGAGCTGATGGGCGATCCGGTAGACGGTTACGGCGAAAAGACCGGGGTAGCAATAAATAATTTCATCAAAGCTTTTGGCCGCCGGGTCCCCTTCATACGCGGCCCGCACATCCAGGGCCAAAATGGATCTGAGGTCCTTCAGGCGCCGCATGAAGCGGATGGCCTCTTCCTGCCCCCGTTCCTGGCATTGGCTGCAGGGCAAGCCGTAACGCAGGCACTCGTGGCGCAGGGACAGGGTGATTTGCTGGGAGAGGACTTCGAAAAACCCCACGCTTTCTTGGCCCACATAGTAGCCTAAGTTGACCTCATCCAGGCGCGTCCGACTGAAGTAGCCGGGGAAAAGGAGCCGGTAGGCCCGATGGATGGTGTCGATCACCGCTTTCCGGGAGGGGATGGGCTCAGGACCTACGTGGTGGAAACTCTCTTCCTTCAGGCATGATCCCTCTAACTGGCCGACAATCTGGGGGATTTCATCCCGGTAGGCCTGCTTGGCCTTGACCTCCACTTTGCACTGATCCTTTTCTTCGTGGGAGAATCCCGTCATGTTTTCCTCCTCCTTTGCAGACCCAGAAAGGCTTGCCCTCATGAAGGGCAGAGTTTGGGCTGATTTTGTCGACGTTTAAGGTTCTTCTAAAAAGCCGTTTTGTCATCCTGAGCGAAGCGAAGGATCTCGTATTTACCGAATATTTATGAGATTCTTCGGTCGCTTCGCTCCCTCAGTATGACAAGTGCGAGGGTTTTTGCCAGAGGCACTTTTTTTATTGCTTTTATTGTATAGCAAATTTATATAGAATAAACCAATATAAATTTAAGGTTGCATACGAAGATTTTTTCCAGAGGGTCAACGAGCTCATGAAGGCTGACAAAGACTATATGCTGATGGTCTTGCCGAAGGCCTGGGCGTCTTCCCGGGAAGATGAAGAGCTGCTGGACGCGATCCGGGCCCGGAAACTGGCCCTGGGCCCGGAACTGCTGATCCTGACGCACCATTACCAGCGACCGGAGATCGTCGGCCTGGGTGATTACCGGGGCGACTCCTTCGGCCTCTCCCAAAAGGCCGCGGCCAACCGGGAGGCCCGGCATATTGTCTTCTGCGGGGTGCACTTCATGGCGGAAAGCGCCGCCATTCTGGCCCAGCCCCACCAAACGGTACAGATCCCCGACCCCCGGGCCGGTTGCCTTATGGCCGACATGGTGGGCTTGGAGACGGTGGAGATGGCCTGGGAGGAGTTGGCCGAAGTGATTGATACCGCCAGCCTCATTCCCCTCGTGTACATGAATTCCGAGGCCGCGCTTAAGGGCTTCTGCGGCAGCCGGGGCGGCTCGGTGTGCACCTCTGCCAATGCGGGTCTCGCCCTCAGATGGAGCTTCTCCAGGGGGAAGAAGGTCTTTTTCTTCCCGGACCAGCACCTGGGGCGCAACACCGGCTATCAGTTAGGCCTGGCGCCCAGGGACATGGTGGTCTGGGACCCGGAAGCGCCTCTGGGCGGCAACTCCCCTGAGGACCTGCGCCGGGCCCGGCTCATTCTCTGGGACGGCCACTGTCACGTGCACACCCGTTTCCAGGTGGAGCATGTTCTGGCCATGCGCCGGGCTTATCCCGAAGCCAGGGTGGTGGTCCATCCGGAGTGCACCGCCGAGGTGGTGGCTTTGGCGGACGCCAGCGGCTCCACGGGCTTCATCGTCAAATATGTCCAGGAAGCTTCTCCCGGCGACACCATTATCATCGGGACGGAAATCAACCTGGTGCACCGGCTGGCCCTGGAATACCCGGATCGCCGGGTGCTGGACCTGGCCTACTCCCTGTGCCCCAACATGTTCAAGATCACCCTGGACAAGCTGCTGACCGCGCTGGACCACCTCGGGGATCGGCACGTGGTGACGGTGTCCAAAGAGGTGCGGGAACACGCCCGGGTAGCTTTGAGCCGCATGCTGGATCTGAAACCCTGACCACTTCGGGAATTGCCCGGTGAGAAAGAAAAAGTCGGAAGGAGAAATCCATGGCCAAAACGATTCAGGAAATCAACGAGAAGATTAACACCGGCCGGGCCGTGGTAGTTACCGCGGAGGAAATTTTGGCGGTGGTGAAGGAAAAAGGGTCCAAACAAGCGGCGGACCATGTGGATGTGGTCACCACCGGCACCTTCGCGCCCATGTGTTCCTCCGGGGCCTATTTCAATTTGGGGCATACTCAGCCGCGCATGAAGATCGGGGGCGGCAGGGTCACCCTGAACCATGTCCCGGCCTACGCCGGCTTCGCGGCGGTGGACGTTTTTCTGGGGGCCACCGCCATTCCGGACGACGACCCCCGCAACAAAATATTTCCCGGTGAGTTTCCGTATGGGGGCGGGCATGTCATCGAGGAGTTGGTGGCGGGGAAGGATGTGCGCCTGACGGCCACTGGCTATGGCACCGACTGCTACCCCCGCAAGGAACTTAACACCCTGACCCGCCTGGCGGATATGAACGAAGCGGTGCTCTTCAATATACGGAACGCCTACCAGAACTACAACGTGGCCGTTAACCTCTCGGATCGGGTGCTCTACACCTACATGGGAGTGCTCCAGCCCCGGCTGCGCAACGCCAATTACTGCACCGCCGGCCAGTTAAGCCCCTTGCTCAACGATCCTCTCTACCGCACCATCGGGGTGGGGACCCGCATCTTCCTGGGGGGCGGCGTGGGCTACGTGGTGAGCCAAGGCACCCAGCACAATCCCGGCGTGCGGCGAACCGAACGGGGTTTGCCCCGGGTGGGCTCGGGCACTCTGGCCGTCACCGGCGACCTCAAACAGATGAGCCCGCGCTGGCTGCGGGGGGCGTCCTTCAAGGGCTACGGCGTCACCCTGGCGGTGGGTTTGGGCATCCCCATTCCCATCCTCGATGAAGAGATGCTCTATTACGCTTCCGTTAGCGATGTCGATATCCTGGGGCCCGTGGTGGATTACAGTGAGGCTTACCCCAACGGCAAGGCGGAAATTCTGGCGGAAGTGACGGTGGCTGAACTCAAATCCGGGGAGATCACCGTCAACGGCAAGAAGGTGGCCGCCTCCGGCCTCTCTTCCTATGCCCGGGCCCGGGAAGTGGCCCAGAGCTTGAAAGAGTGGATTCTGGCTGGCAAGTTCCTCCTGGCTGAGCCTCTGGCCTCCCTTCCCGGTCCGGAATCGGGCTACGCGTTTAAGCCCCTGACGGAGCGGCCGGTGCCTCCGTCTAGAAACCGTGCATAATTTTGATAAAAGGATTGCATCATGCCGAAAAAAGTGGTTTTGAATTTTCCGCCCCATACCATCGACCAGCCCATCACCTATCGGCTGATCAAGGATTTTGGCCTGGTGGTCAACATCTTGCGGGCCCGCATCACCCCCCATGAGTGGGGGCGCATGGTGGTGGAACTGGCTGAGGACGGCGGCCGTTGGCAGGACGCCATGAATTTCCTGACCGAGGCGGGGGTCGAGGTGGACCCCCTGGCCCGGGAGGTGCTCTGGCATGAGGACCGCTGTATCCAATGCACCGCTTGTGTGGCTCCCTGCCCGACCAAGGCCCTGGATGTGGAGGACCGGCAGACAATGACCGTGGCCTTCGACCGGGAACGCTGCATCGCCTGTGAGATCTGCCTGAAGGTCTGCCCCTACCAGGCCATGGAGATCCTTTTTGATTGAAACAAGATCACTCTTTTCAAGGGAACCCTTCAAGCCCCTGGCAAATACCATCGGGCCAGTCATTCTGAGGGAACGCCGCGACCGAAAAATTTAGATTCTGCGCGGCGCGCCGTATAAAAAAAGCGACTTTTGCAAGAACCTCCGTCAGCGGAAAAATTTTTCAGGGGGTTCTTGACAATTTTTTTTATGGATTTAAAGTATACTGAAATAATATATAATTGACAAAAGGAGACCGCACCATGAGGTTTCTGACGGACTGTAAGGCCGATGCCACGGCTGATCTGGTGTACCGGGTCTGTCCCATGCATCTGTTGGAGCCGGCTGAGTTCCTGAAGGATTTGCGTACCGGACAGGTGCTGGAAATTTTGACCGACTATGACGGCGCGCTGGAGGACATTCCGGCCTGGTGCGCCAAACACGGCCAGGAGTTTGTAGGCCTCTGTGAGGAAGAAGACGACGAGGTTTTCAAGCTCTACATCCGGAAAGTGCACTGAGGAAAACTATGAAACCGATTTATTTTGACCACGCGGCGGCCACCCCGGTCCGGCCGGAAGTACTGGAAGCCATGCTGCCGTATTTTATGGAACGCTTCGGCAATCCCTCCGCGGTGTATGACCTGGGCTCCGACATCAAGGACATCATCGAAGCCCACCGGGTCAATCTAGCCAACCTCGTCGGCGCCCCGCCGGAAGGTATTGTCTTCACCTCTTCCGGGGCCGAAGCCAACAATCTGGCCATCAAGGGCGCGGCCCTGGCCCATCTCAAGAAGGGCCGCCACCTCATCGTCTCCGCGGTTGAACATCATTCCGTGCTGAACTCGGCCCGTTACCTGGAGAAATTTCATGACTTCGAGGTCACTTTTCTGCCGGTCAACCACTACGGCCAGGTGGAGCCGGAGCGGTTGCAAAAAGCCCTGACCCCGGCCACGATTTTAGTCTCCATCCAGCACGCCAGCAACGAGATGGGGACCATTCAGCGCCTTCCCGCGCTCGCCGCCCTCTGCCGGGAACAGAAGATTCTTTTCCATGCCGACGCGGTGGCCACCGCGGGCCAGGTCCCCATTGACGTCAGGGAACTGGGCGTCGACCTCCTGAGCCTGTCCGGGCCGGCCCTGGGCGGCCCCAAGGGCAGCGGCGCCCTCTACTTCCGGCGGGGCCTGCGCCTGGTGCCCCAGATCCATAGCGGCATCCAGGAGAACGGCCGGCGGGGCGGCACCGAAAATGTCCCGGGCATCGTCGGCCTGGGAACCGCGGCGTCCCTGGCCCAGCAAGAATTACCCGAGAAGGCCCCTTATCTCAAAGCCTTGCGGGACCGCTTGGCGTCCGGCATCATGCAGCAGGTCCCCTATGCCATCTGCACCGGCCACCAAGAGGAGCGCCTCCCGGGTCAGGCAAGCTTCTGCTTCGAGGGCATCGAAGGGGAAGCCCTGGTTTTTATGCTGAACCGCCAGGGGATCTATGCCAATACGGGCTCGGCCTGCGCCAGCAAGGCCCTCAAGGTTTCCCCGACTTTATGCGCCCTGGGGATTTCTCCGGACATAGCTCAGGGCTCTTTGGTTTTCACCCTGAACTCCTCCAACCGGGAAGAAGAAGTGGACTATGTGCTCCAGGAGTTGCCCCCGGCGGTGGAGAAACTACGCTCCTTCTCCCCGGTGTGGCGCAAAAAAATGGCGGCAGTCTCAGGAGGATGAGCATGAAATTGTCCACCCGCAGCCGCTACGGCACCCGTCTCATGGTGGATATGGCCCAACATTACCAAGAGGGTCCCATCCAGCTGGGCGATATCGCCAAACGCCAGGACGTCTCCGTGAAGTATCTGGAGCAGATCATCATTCCCCTGAAAAAGGCCCATTATATAGAGAGTGTGCGCGGCCCCAAAGGTGGGCACTTTCTAACCAAGTCCCCCGCAGAGATTACCCTGGGGGAGATCGTGGCCCTCTTGGAGGAGGGCACCAGCCTGGTGGATTGTACTGACGACGCCGGGGTTTGCGGGCGAGCCGACGTTTGTCCCACCCGCCTCATCTGGAAAGAAGTTTCCGAGGCCATGTTTGACCGGCTGCAGGCCATCACCCTGGCCGACCTGGTCGAGAAAGCCCAGGTCTTGAATAATAAGGAGATCAACCATGTACTCTAAGGTGGTTATGGAGCACTTCAACAATCCACAAAACGCCGGGGTCATCGAAGACGCGGACGGCGTCGGCGAAGTGGGCAACCCGGTGTGCGGCGATATGATGACCTTTTATATCAAGGTCAAAGACGACGTCATCAATGACATCAAGTTCCAGACCTTTGGCTGCGTGGCGGCCATCGCGGTCTCTGACATCGTCAGTGCTATGGCCAAGGGCAAGACCCTGGCCGAGGCCCAAAAGATCACCAAAAAGGCGGTGGCCGAAGCCCTGGGCGGCCTGCCCCCCAACAAAATGCACTGCTCCAACCTGGGGGCTGACGCCCTGGCCCTGGCCATCCAGAATTATCAGGAAAACCAGGGGCAGCAGAGCAAAAAAGTTTCCCAAAGTTGAAAGGAGAAACCTTATGAGCGCCCTCTCCCTTAAACAAGCTTTGCCTCTGGCAGCACTTGAAGCCGTGAAACCGGTCCCCTCGTTAATCGACGAGGTCAAGGAACGGAGTGGCACCGATCTTGGCCTTTGTTACCAATGTCAAGCCTGCGGCAGCGGCTGTCCTTTCGCCAGAGCCTTGGATTATCGCCCGAATCAGGTAGTGCGGTTGCTGCAATTCGGCCTGCGGGAGGAAGTCCTGCGCTGCAAGACCATCTGGGTCTGCGTGGGTTGTCATACCTGCTCCAGCCAGTGCCCCATGGACATCGACATCGCCGCGGTCATGGATACCCTGCGTCTGATGGCGGTGGAAGAAGGCGTGGCCATCGGCAAACCCAACATCATTGACTTTCACGAAGAGGTGCTCAGATCCCTGGAGAAATACGGCCGGGCCCACAAGCTGGGTATTATGTTGGGCTACAAACGGCAGACCGGCGGCTGGTTGAAGGACCTGGACGTGGGCCTGAAAATGCTGGCCAAGCGCAAGCTGGAATTATTCCCCACCCGGGTCAAGGCCTCCGGGGAAATCGCCGACCTCTTTCAGTGCTATTGGAGAAATTCAGCATGAATACTCACCAGAACAACCTACAGAGCTTGGACTTTTCCTATTTCCCGGGCTGCTCCCTGGCCACCACCGCAGCGGAAAGCAACCACTCCCTGATGGAGGCGGCCAAGGTTTTGGGCTTCAATCTTCAGGAACTGCCGGACTGGAACTGCTGCGGTTCGTCTTCGGCCCAAACCATGTGCAAAAGCCTGAGTCTGGGGATGGCAGCCAGGAATCTCTCTTTAGCCCCGGCCGACCGGCCCCTGGTGGCCATGTGCCCCCGCTGCCTGCACTATCTGCGCTCCGCCCAAACGTGCCTGAAGCAGGACCCCTTGACCCGGCGGGAGTTGGAAGGGCGCTGGGGCCGGCCCATCAATGTGGAGGGGGAGATCATTCACTTCATGGAGGTGCTGGTGCGCTACGGCCTGGACCGCCTGCAGGCTCACGCCCGGCGCAGCCTGAAAGGCCTGAAATTCGTGCCCTACTACGGCTGCACCCTGTTTAGGCCGCCGCGCCTTAAGCAGGAAGCCTCCTTCGAAGGGGAGTTGGAGAATATCCTGAAGTCTCTGGGCGCGGAGCCTATCACTGATGCTTTCATGTACCGCTGCTGCGGCTCCTTTCTGTCGGCCACCGATCCGCAGATCGTCGCGCCCCTGGTTCAACAGATTATCGACAGCGCCGCGGCTGCGGGGGCGGACTGCCTCATTACCGCCTGCGCCATGTGCCAGCTCAACCTGGAGATTCGCAGCACCGGCAAGATCAAAATCCCCATTTTCCACTTCTCGGAGATTTTGGCCCTGGTGCTGGGCGCCGACGACTACGAGAAATGGTTCGTGCGCCACATCGTGGACCCGCGGCCGGTGATCCGCAAATTGGCCCAGGCGGCTTGAAAATTGCTGATAAGTACTTAATATGTTACAAGGGGTCAAGCAAGTTTAGGTTAAAGTAATTTATGTTCTGCCATAAACATAGGTTTGGGCCCACCTGGCTCATTATCCTTGTTCTCAGCCTGGGAGTGGTGCTTTCAACCAACGGCTGCGGGGGCGATGGGGACCGGGCGGAGGTGGATTTCGACCAGACCCTGCCCTTAGCCCGTCCCGGGGATCACGCCTCCCGGAACCCGCCCCTCCGGGTGGCGGTGGCGGCCATGATCTCACCCAAAGAAACCTTCGACCAGTATCGCCAACTCCTGGAATATTTAAGCCGCCGAGTAGGAAAAGACCTGGAATTCGTGCAGCGGAAAACCTATGCGGAAATCAATGAACTTCTCCGGCGGGGCGACATCGATGTGGCCTTTATCTGCTCCGGCCCTTATGCCACCGCCAAGGGCAGCCTAAATTTAGAGCCCCTGGCCGTCCCCCTGGTGCACGGCAGCCATTTCTACCAATCCTTCCTCATTGTCCACAAAAACAGTCCCTTCACCCGGCTGGAAGACCTGAGGGGTCGGAGCTTCGCGTTTACCGACCCCAACTCCAACACCGGTAAGTTTGTGCCCACTTACTGGCTGACCGAACTGCAGGAGCGGCCGGAAACCTTTTTCAACCAGACCATTTATACCTACAGTCACGATAACTCTATCATGGCGGTCTCCCGGGGCTTGGTGGAGGGGGCGGCCGTGGACAGCCTGATCTATGAATATTATAAGGAAAAAAACCCTGGCTTCACCGCCCGTACCAAAGTGATCAAAAAGTCTCAGCCGTATGGCATTCCTCCTCTGGTGGCCTCAGGTCATCTGTCCCAGCGCGACCGTGATCGCCTGCAGCAGGTGCTTTTGGCCATGCACCAAGATCCGGAGGGCAGGAGAATTTTGGGGGAGCTTTTCATCGACCGTTTTATCCCCTTAAAGGAGGAGTGGTACGAACCCATCCAACGCCTACACCAGAAGCTGGCCCAGTTGAAGGAACAGAGTAATGCGGCTCCAAAGTCTGAAAAGTAGTCTCCTGGTGGCCATTGCCCTGTTGGTGATTTTCAGCGGGTTAGGCATTGCCCTGCTGGTCACCCAACGTTACAGCGCTGCCTTGCAGGCCACTATTTCGAGCCAATCAGAAAACCTGGCCCATGCGGCGGCGCTGGAGGCTGCCGACCGGATCCTGATTAACGATCTGGTGGGCCTTCAGAAGCTATTGGACCAGCAAGTGCGCAGCAATCCGGGTCTGGGCTATCTTTTCGTGGTCAAGGAAGGACGCGTTCTGGCCCATACTTTTCCCAAAGGCGTGCCGGCTGGACTGGTGGAGGTGAATCAGCCGGCTTCCGCGGCAAAACCCGGCTTGCGTGAGATCACCGCCAAGACCGGAAAATCCTTCCTGGATACGGCCTGGCCGATTTTTGAGGGGAAAGCCGGGGTCTTGCGCCTCGGTTTCTCGAAAAGCTACTACCAGAGGCAAGTAGTGTCGCTCTGGCTGCAGATCGGCCTGCTCACCCTGGGCATTCTTCTGGCCGCCCTGGTGGGAGGTCTTTTGTTCGTGCGGCGCATCACCCGCCCCCTGGCTACCCTGGTGGAGGCCACCCAGCAAATAGACCAGGGGGAAACTAATGTCCGGGTGCCCGTGAAAGGGCAGGCTGAGATTGCCCGGCTGGCTGTTTCTTTCAACCAGATGGTAGCTCGCCAGGAAGAATACACCGGCCGCCTGGAAGAGCAAACCCAGGAGTTGGAGCGGGCCTACGGTCAGACCAGGGCCGCGTGCCAGATTATCCGAGGGATCAGTGCCCTGGGCTCTTTGGGAGAAATGAGCTCGTTTCTTCTGGAAAAACTCAAAGAACAGGTTCCCTGCCCGCATGTTTCCTTTCTGGCCTTGAACGCCGCCAAGGATACCCTTTTTGTCGTTTCGGACCAGGGCCTGGTTTCGCATAGAGATCCTCAGGTTCTCAAGCAGGCTAGAGCAAGCCTGGAGAAACTGAGCCAGGCGGGTTTTACGCCTAAATCTCTCCTGAAACCACCCCTTATCCCCGAAAGTGCCGCAGCCGGGGAACGTCAGGCCCAGATTCCCTTTACTGACGGACAAATCAGCGGTGCTGCCGTAGTGGCTTGCCCAGAAGGATGTGACTGCCACCCCGACAAGATTCAATGGTTAAGCATCATCTTGAATCAAAACGCCGGGGCTTTGGGGCGGGCCATGCTCCATGAGGAGGAGGTCATCGGCCTCAGGAGCAGGGTGGAAGCTACGGCCAGTTTCGGGGAAATTATCGGCAAAGACCCCAAGATGCAGGCGTCCTACAAGTTAATCGAAGATGTCGCCCCCACTGACGCCACCGTCATGATTCAGGGGGAGAGCGGCACCGGCAAGGAACTGGTAGCCCGGGCCATTCACCGACTGAGTCCCCGCCAGGAGAAACCCTTTGTGGTTATCAATTGCTCGGCGTATCCCGCCACCCTCCTGGAAAGCGAACTCTTTGGCCATGAGAAGGGGGCCTTCACCGGGGCCACCCGCCAGAAACCCGGACGGTTCGAATTGGCCGACGGCGGCACCATATTTTTGGATGAAATCGGCGAAATTCCGGCCACGGCCCAGATAAAACTCCTGCGGGTCCTCCAGACCCGGCGTTTTGAGCGTCTCGGCGGAGAAAAAACTCTCAGCATAGATGTGCGCATACTGGCGGCCACCAATAAAAATCTCCAACAGGAAGTGGAACAAGGGAATTTTCGAGAGGACCTTTTTTATCGGCTGAACGTCATCCCCTTGATGCTGCCCCCCTTGCGAGAGCGCCAAAACGACATTCCCCTGCTCGCGCAACACTTCTTGCGGCGTTTCGCCAGCCAGGAGCGCAAGGACCTGGGGGAAATTAGCTCAGGAGCCATGCGTCTGCTTTTGGACTACTCCTGGCCCGGGAATGTGCGCGAACTGGAGAACTCCATCGAGCACGCCGTTGTCCTGGCCAAAGGCAGCCAAATTGAGCCTTGGGACTTGCCCCTGGCAGTGCAGCGCCATTCTCCGAGTCCACCCCAGACCATGGCCGAGCGTGAGCTGCAAGCCCTGCTGGAAATCCTGGAAGAATGTGGCTGGAACAAGAAACTGGCGGCTCGGCGTCTAGGCGTGAGCCGCAGTACCATCTACGCTCTCCTGAAACGCCACAAAATATCCGGCCCCCCCACCACCCATTGATTTATTGACCGCAGCTTTAATTTCCCGCTTTTTGTGTCCAGCCCCTGGACAGTGTCCGTTTTTCAGACACAGTAAACATTATGATATTATTCAATTATTTTTATAGTGTCCGAGCTGTGTCGGCGATGGACAAGAGGGAGGCTTCCAGAGGCAATCAAATGCAGATAATGAGATAAATTGTTATTTCAAGGTCTTAACGAAAATACCGCACTATACTCGCCATTTCCCCCAGATCCTTTCATATCTTCTACTACCCAGACAAAATTTTGTCAAACATAATTCCTCTACAATTTCAAGGATATACATGGTTGGCACAATCATTGCCCTTGTTTCCTTACAGGCAAGATATTCTTTAGGCTCCTTTTCAGCATCCAAGCATTTTTAAGAGTGTTGATATTTCCCAGGATTAAAATCATGAAGAAACCAGGCCTGGCCATCATCGATGCTGATACGCAGAACGGTCAGCAGTTCTGCGCCTTCCTGGAAAGATTTAATTATTCCACCTCTCTCTTAAATTCTCTGGAAGACCTGGAGGGATACCTGGAGCATGACCCCGAGAGCGCCGTAATCCTGGATTTGGATAGCATAGCCGTGCAAAGTCAGGCCATCAGAACCCTGAAAAAAAGGCATCCTCGGCTCCACATTTTGGGGGTTTCCAAGCTTCTCCTGCACCCCGGGCTGGAAGAGCTCATCGGCACCCATCTCTATGCCTGTTTGGTCAAACCGCTGGATGAGGAGGAGCTGCTTTTTTGGTTGAAAAGTATTGCGGAAAATATGGAAAACCCGGCAGAAAATGCCACTCATGCCTGAGTCCAGACACCGGCGGACGCAGAGAAAGGGAGGAAAGGCAATCATGAAGAAACTGGTCATCTTAGGTCACGGCACCGGTGGCACTATCATTGCCGCCAAGATGCGGGAGCGACTGTTGGAAAAAGACTGGGACATCACCGTCATCGACCAGGACTGGGAGCACCACTACCAACCCGGCTGGCTCTTCATCCCCTTTGGTATTTACAACAAAGAGGATTGCATCAAGCCCAAAACCAAGTTTGTGCCTCCTGGGGTCAACTTTGTCCTGGATGAAATTGTGGCGGTTGACCCGGAGAAAAAGCAGGTCAAGACCAAACAATTCACCTTTCCCTATGACTTTCTGGTCATCGCCACGGGCTGCCGCATCGTGCCCTCCGAGGTGGAGGGTCTGCTGGACGGCTGGGGCCAGGATATCCACAATTTTTATACCCTGGAAGGGGCCCTGGCGCTGCGGGAAAAGCTGAAGTACTTCGACAAGGGCCGGGTGGTGGTCAACATCGCCGAACTGCCCTTCAAGTGTCCGGTGGCCCCCCTGGAGTTCTCCTTCATGTCGGACTGGTTCTTCGGGATCAACGGGGTGCGGGAGCACATTGAAATCGAGCTGGTGACGCCGCTGTCCGCGGCCTTCACCAAGCCGGTGGCCGCGCAGGTCCTGGGGGATATTTGCCAGGAGAAGGATATCAAGGTGACTCCCAATTTTCAGTTGGCCCAGGTGGACGCGGAAAAGAAGGTTATCACCTCCTTCGGCGGCCAGGAAGTGTCCTATGACCTCCTGGTGTCCATCCCGCCCAACTTCGGCGCGCAGTACGTCATTGACAGCGACATGGGCGATCCCATGGGCTATATGGACACGGATCATTTCACCCTCAAGGCGAAAAACTACGACGCCATCTATGTCATCGGCGACGCGGCCAACGTCCCCACCTCCAAGGCCGGGGCGGTGGCCCACTATGAAGCCGACGTGGTGGCGGACAACCTGATACGGGAAATCGACGGCAAACCACCCCGGCCGGATTATGACGGTCACGCCACCTGAATGGTGGTGACTGGTTACGAGAAGGGGTCCCTTCTCGACTTTAATTACAAGATCGAACCGCTGCCGGGCAAATTTCCTTTCCCGGGCATCGGCCCCCTGGACCTGCTGGGAGTCAGCTTTGCCAACTATGTGGGCAAGATGACGTTCCGCTGGGTTTACTTCAACCTGATGCTCAAGGGCAGCCACCTGCCCCTGGAGTCCCAGTTCATTATGGCCGGCAAGGTCCGGGGTATTCTCTCTCCCGACCTTGAGATGCCCTTGCGGCAAAGGAGGCGGTCATGAGCGGGGAGGAGCAACTCCTGGAGCGCCTGGCCCGGATTGAGGCCAAGCTGGATCGGGTGGCGGCCTTCGAAGAGCAGTGGCGCGATTTCGGCGAAGCCTGGGAGAACCTGGGAGATTTGCGGCGGGATTTAGCGCTTCTCATGCCCTCCTCCGCGCGGTTCCTCACCGAGGAGTTGGCGGAAGTGGAGACGGGCTTCCAGATCGAGGACGTCTTTCTTCTCCTGAAAAGAGTTCTGTTAAGTCTGCGGCACATGGCCTGGACCCTGGAGCAGTTGGAGAACCTCAGGGACTGGTGGCAGGACGTGGAGCCTCTGCTGAAGATCGCGGTGCCCCATGTCATCGACAAATTGGACGACCTGGAACAGAAGGGCATCTTCCGGGTCAACCAGGCCATGTTGAATATGTACGCCAAGCTGGCCGCGGCCTACGCGCCGGAGGACATCGACGAGATCGGCGATGGTTTTGTGCGCATGCACGGGATGGTGAAAAAGTTTGCCGATCCCGTGGTCATCCAGTCCCTGGAGGCCGTGGTGGGAACGTACGCCAAACTGGCGGCAGTATACAAGCCTGAAGACATCGAGGAGATCGGCGACGGTTTTGTGCGCATGCACGGGATGGTGAAAAAGTTTGCCGATCCTCGGGTCATCGAGTTTCTGGACCGCCTTACAGATGTGCCGGCCCAGGTGGATTTGAAAGCGGCTCGCCCGGTGGGCCCCCTGGGAATGCCTTTCCGCATGATGAGCAGGGAATGTAAGGAAGGCATGGGCGTGGCCTTGGAAATCACCCGGGCCCTGGGGCGGATGAAGTCCGGCAACAACGGCCCGACGGGTCTCGAAAAAGAAAATACTTAGTTTAATAAAGGGAGAGCAACATGCCAAGAGATTTGCCACAGGAAGACCCCCTGGTGCGAATGCAGCGAGACCTGAAACGGGCCTTGAAGAAGAAACCCCAGGATGTCCAATGGGGGATGGTCATTGACATCGCCAAATGCATCGGCTGCCACGCCTGCACCATCGCCTGCGTGGCGGAGAACAAGCTGCCCCCGGGGGTGGTGTACCGGGTGGTGCTGGAGGAGACTACCGGGGAGTACCCCTATGTATGGCGGCGTTTCACTCCCCGCCCCTGCCTCCACTGCCAGAACCCCCCCTGTACCAAGGCCTGTCCGGTGACCGCCACCTGGAAAACCGAGCAGGGCGCGGTAATCGTGGACTACAACCGCTGCATCGGCTGCCGCTACTGCCTGGTGGCCTGTCCCTATGCGGCCCGGACCTCAGACTTTGGCGAGTGGTACACCGCGGACACCCCCACCCTGCCCGGAAAGCTTGTGGGCCGGAAGGCTGCCGCCAACGGCTACGAGGCGCATCCGGCCACAGAGTACGGCAAAAAGTGGCCGGAGCGGGGCCACGGCTCCCCGGTGGGCAACGCCCGCAAGTGCCACTTTTGCCTGCATCGCCTCAGGGTGGGCATGCTGCCGGCCTGCACCACCGGTTGCATCGGCCGGGCCACCATTTTCGGGGACCGCACCGACTCCCAGAGTTTGGTATACGAAATGATCGGCTCTCCCCGGGTTTACGTCTTGAAGGAGGACTTGGGGACGCGTCCCTCGGTCTACTACTTGAAATAGGTGGGAGTAGCAATGAAAAATCGTACCTGGGAGAATCGACTGGTCATATTGACGATTATCGGCTTGGTGGTGGGCAGTTGGGGGATGTACCAGCGGCTGATTTATGGGCATATTCCCATGAATTACGGCTCTTTTGTCCCCTGGGGGTTATGGGTGGCGTTTGACCTCTTCTTTTTGGGACTCACCGCCGGGGCCTTTCTCATCACCGTGCTCACGTATGTCTTCAGGATCAAGCTCCTGGCCAATCTGGGCCCTCTGGCCGTCTTCACCGTGTTGGTGACGTTAATGAGCGAGTTTCTCATCATCAGCCTGGACCTGGGCCACCCTTTGAGGACCTATCGGTTCCTGATCAGCCCCAATTTCGGCTCCATGCTCTTTTGGCTGGTGTTCTTTATCACTGCCATGTGGATCATCTATGTGCCCTGGCTCTACTTTCTCCTCCGAGAGCAGTTGATTGCCTGGGGCAATGATGAGACCCGGCCCGGGCATCGCTTTTATCGCTTCCTGGCAGGCGGTAGGACGGTCTATACGCCCCAGGACCAGGAGCGGGACCACCGCCGCACCCGCCTCCTATCTTACTGCAGCCTACCCATCGGGATCATTTTCTTCGGGGCCCATGGCGCTCTTTTCGCTATCCTGCATAACCGGCCCCTGTGGAACAGCGCCATGCTGCCCCTTATCTTCATTATGGCGGCCCTGCTCTCCGGCGGCGCCCTGATCACCTTTCTGGCCTACCTCTACCAGCCCGATGACAAACTGATCCATCCCCTGGGGCATGTGGTGCTCCTTATTCTGCTGACCTTCCTGTTTCTCGAGGCCCTGCAGATTTTCGTGGGCTATCAGTCCAGGATTACGGGCATTGTCACCAGCCTGGACCTCATCATTCGGGGTCCTTATTGGTGGGCCTTCTGGATTGTGCATGTCTTGATCGGGAGCGCCATCCCGGCCTTCCTCCTCATCGCCTATCCGGAAGATTCCAGGATGGTGGCCTGGGCGTGTTTTTTAATTATCATCACCTTTCTCTCCGTGCGCCTGAACTACCTGATCCCGGACATGGCGGTGTATAAGCTGGAAGGCCTGCAAAACACTTTTTTTCACCGGCGTTTGCGGCCGGAATATGTCCCCAATCTGAATGAATGGCTGGTGAGTGTCTGGGTGGTTTCCCTGGGACTTTTGACCTTCCTGCTGGGCACCCGCTGGCTCCCGGTAATCCAGGCCGGTCGGGGAGAAGAAGAGCACGTCTAACAGATTCTTGAAAGGGGTTGCCCATGAATGAAAAACTATTCCGAGCCCTCTTAGGGGTGGCCATCTTGGGGCTGATCATCGGCAGCATCGGCCTCTTCTATTTCCTGGTCTACGGGAAGGCCACCCTGGCCCTGGGCTCCTATATCCCCTGGGGGCTCTGGGTGTCTTTGTATACCTTCTTCCTCGGGTTGACGGCCGGCGCCTTTCTCATCACCATCCTGACCTACGTGTTCAGGATAAAAATCTTTACCAGTATCGGGCCCTTGGCGGCCTTCACCGTGGTGGTGGTCATTATCTGCGAGATGCTGATCATCACCCTGGACGTGGGCCATCCGATGCGCATGTACCAGATGATTATCACCCCGAACTTCAAGTCCATGATCTTCTGGATGGTGGTCTTCACCGTAGCCATGCTGATCATCTATATTCTGGAGACCTATTATCTGCTGCGGGAGGACCTGATTGAGTGGTCACAGGACCCCGGGATAAAAAACAGAAGAATTTACCAATATCTGGCCCTGGGGCGCACCGCATACACCGATGAGGATCGCCGGCAAGACCATCGCCGGGTGCGCCTCTTGTCCATGCTTAGCATCCCCGTGGGCCTGTTTTTTTACGGCTCCAACGGCGCGGTGTTTGCGGTTTTGTTGAACCGGCCCATCTGGAACAGCACTCTCACCCCCCTCCTGTTCATTATCAGCGCCGTGGTTTCAGGCGGCGCTCTGATTGTGCTGCTGATCTTTATGTTCAAGCGGGATGATGAAGTCATTCATCTATTGGCCCACACCGTCCGCTTCCTTCTGGTAATAATGCTCATCCTCGAGTTCCTCCATTTCTTCATCAGCTATCAGTGGGACGTAGTGTATATTGTCACCGCTCTGGACCTTATTCTATACGGCCCCTACTGGTGGAACTTCTGGTTCATCCATCTGTTCCTGGGCAGTCTGGTGCCCTTGTTCCTTATGATTGTTTATCATGACAACACCAAGGCCCTGGCTTGGGCCTGTTTTCTCATTGTGATCACCTTCGTCGCCTTCCGCTTGAATTTCGTCATCCCCGACCAGGCGGTGTACAAACTGGAGGGCCTGCATGAAGCATACTTCCACGAACGGTTGACCACCCACTATGTCCCCAATCTGACCGAATGGCTGGTGAGCCTCTGGGTGATTTCCCTGGGCCTGCTGGCCTTCTTGCTGGGCGCCCGTTGGCTGCCGGTAATCCAGGCTGGAAGAGGAGAAGCAGAGCATGTCTAAACAAAACACTTCAGGAGCCGCGGAGTTTCGCGACATCATCGACGCCAAAATGGACCGGCGCTACTTCCTCAAGTGCACCGCGTTCCTGGGGGGCTCCCTGATCGCCACCCATTACCTGGGCCGGTTCGCCCAGGCCGCGGGCGGGGCGGATTGGGCCTCCCTCAGCCTGCCCATTGGGGACGCCTATACGCATTATCTGCCGGAAAACCAGATTTACTCGGTCTGCCAGCAGTGCAACACCCAGTGCGGCATCAAGGTCAAATTCGTGGACGGGCTGGTGGCCAAGATCGACGGCAATCCTTACAGCCCCTGGACCATGACCCCCCAAATCCCCTACAAAACCGCCATCACCGAGGCGGCCACCATGGAGGGCTCCCTCTGTCCCAAGGGGCAGGCGGGCATCCAGGCCCTGTATGACCCTTACCGTATTGTCAAGGTCCTTAAACGGGCCGGCAAACGGGGGGAGAACAAGTGGCAGACCATCTCCTTCGACCAGGCCATCGATGAGATCGTCAACGGCGGCGACCTCTTCGGCGAAGGACACGTGGAGGGCTTGAAGGACATCTGCGTGTTGCGGGATCCCAAGCTCGCCAAGGAACTGGCGGAGGATGGCGACCAGGTGGCGCATCATAAGATGTCCCTCGAAGACTTCAAGACAAAGCATGCAGCCAATCTCAAGTATCTCATCGACCCGGACCATCCGGACCTGGGCCCCAAGAACAACCAGTTCCTGTTCAATTCGGGCCGCCTCAAAGCGGGGCGGGATGATCTGTTGAAGCGCTTTATCAGCGGCGCCCTGGGCACGGAAAACAAGCACGGCCACACCACGGTCTGCCAGGGGTCCCTGTATTTCACCTGCAAGGCCATGAGCTACCAGTTCGAGGAAGGAGAGTGGGGGGGCGCCAAAAAGTTCTACTGGCAGGGCGACACGGGCAACGCCGAGTTTATCCTGTTTGTGGGGGCCAATATTTATGAAGCCAATTACGGACCGCCGCTCAGGTGTCAGAAAATCACCTCCGGTTTGATTGACGGCCGCCTGAAAATTGCCGTGGTGGACCCTCGAGCCTCCAAAACGGTGGCCCGGGCCTGGAAATGGCTGCCGGTGCGGCCCCAGGGCGTGGCCGCGGTGGGCCTGGGGATGATGAACTGGATTTTCGAAAATCAGCGCTACGACGCCCGCTATCTGGCCAACGCCAACAAGGCCGCGGCCAAGGCCGACGGTGAGCCCACCTGGACCCAGACCGCCTGGCTGGTCAAAATTAATCCGGACGGCACCACGGGCACCTATCTCAGGGGTTCGGATCTGGGCCTGCCTAAGGAAAAGCGTCCCAAGAAAAAGGGCGATGGCGACTGGGAATTCGACGCCTTCATGGTCTTCGCCAACGGCGCGCCCAAGCCCTTCGATCCCAACAGCGACACCGAACCGGTGGAGGGCGACCTCCTGGTGGACACAGAGATCAATGGCATCAAGGTTAAAAGCGTGCTCCAGATTCTCAAGGAAACCGTCACTGCCCGGAAGCTCTCCGAATGGGCCGAACTGGCCGACGTGGACGAAAATGACCTGGCGGAGCTGGCCCGGGAGTTCACCAGCCACGGTAAAAGCGCGGTGGCTGACATCCACCGGGGCGTCTCCCAGAACACCTCCGGTTTTTATAACGTCCTGACCTACATGACTCTCAACACGCTTATCGGCAACCACGACTATATGGGGGGCCTGTCCAAGGCCACCACCTACAACATTGACGGCAGCAAGGAAGGCAAACCTTTCGACCTGAAAAAGCAAAGCGGCAAACTCGCGCCCTTCGGGGTCTCCATCATCCGCCACGGTAAAAAATATGACAAGAGCACCATTTTCAAGGGCTACCCGGCCAAGCGCCCCTGGTACCCCTTCTCCAGCGACATTTACCAGGAAGTCATTCCCAGCCTCGGCGACGCCTATCCCTATCCCGTCAAAGCCCTCATGATGTATATGGGGTCGCCGGTTTACGCCCTGCCCGCCGGGCACAAGCTCATCGAGATTCTCTCCGATCCCAAGAAGTTGCCCCTGTTTTTCGCCTCGGACATCGTCATCGGCGAGACCTCCATGTATGCCGACTACATTTTCCCGGACCTGACCTATCTGGAGCGCTGGGAGTTTTCCGGCTCGCATCCGTCGGTGACCCCCAAGGTGGCGCCCTTCCGGCAGCCGGCCTCGGCCCCCCTGACGGACACGGTCACGGTCTATGGCGAAGAGATGCCCTTATCCATGGAATCCTTAGTCTTGGGGATCGCTGAAAAGATGAAGCTCCCGGGCTTCGGCGACAACGCCTTCGGTCCCGGCTTGCATTTGAAGCGGGACGAGGATATGTACCTGCGCATGGTGGCCAACATCGCGTTCGGGGACAAGCCCGACGGCTCCGAGAGGGTCCCGGCGGCCAGTGCCGAAGAGATCAAGATCTTTGAACAAGCCCGGCGCCACCTGCCGCCCACGGTTTACGACCTTAACCGTTGGCAACAGGTGGTGGGCCCTGAGTGGTGGCCCCACGTGGTTTATGTCATGAACCGGGGCGGCCGCTTCCAGGAATACCAGAAGGCTTATAAAAACGGCCAGTTGGCCAACAAGTACGGCAAGATGGTGGGCATCTACATGGAAAAGCTGGTCACCACCAAGAACTCCATGACCGGCAAACCTTATATGCCCCACGCCCACTTCATGGAAGGCCCCACCGACGTTCTGGGACGCAAACTCAATGATGAGGCCAACGGCTATGATCTCACCCTGCTGACCCACCGGGTGATCATGCAAACCAAATCCCGGACTCCGGGAAATTACTGGCTCCAGGCCCTTTACCCGGAGAATTTCATCGACGTCTCCCCCGTGGACGCCCGGCGGCTTGGTCTTTCTGACGGCGACCGGGTGAAGGTGGTCTCCCCCACCAATGAGGAAGGGGTCTGGCACCTGGCTCCAGGGAACGTCAAACCCATGATCGGCAAAGTCCGGATTGTGGAGGGTCTGCGGCCGGGAGTGACGGCCTTCTCCCTGGGCCACGGCCACTGGGCCTACGGCTCCAGCGACGTGGTCATTGACGGGACGCGGGTCCCGGGCGACCCTCGCCGGGCCACCGGCGTCCATGCCAACGCGGCCATGCGGGTGGACCCGGTTTTGAAAAACACCGGCCTGGTGGACCTCATTGGCGGCAGCGCCGTGTTTTACCAGAGCCAGGTGAAGCTGGTGAAAGTGTAACGGAGATGTCCAATGAAACCGGAATCTTTGATAAGACCGGTCAGTCAGGATCTTTTTAAAGAACTGCTCTCGGGCTCGGTGGCCGCGCACGGTCACCTGTGCCCGGGACAGGTGGTGGGAGTGCGCCTGGCCATTTTGGGCCTGCGTTTGCTAAGATTTGACGCGCCTCCCTCCCTGCCCCAGCTCAAGCAACTTATCGTCTTCGTGGAAATGGACCGCTGCGCCGGGGACGCGGTGGCCTACGTGACCCAGGTAAAACTGGGGCGGCGCTCCCTGAAATTCATGGATTACGGCATCATGGCCGCCACCTTCGTCGATCTGGCCACCTTCCGGGCCTTCCGGATCATTTCCACCGAGGATTCCCGGGATCTGGCCCCGTTATACGCTCCCCCTGGCCTGACCAAGCGGGAAGCCCAGCTTCACGCCTACCAGGTAATGCCGGATAGCATCATGTTCCGGGTCCAGCAGGTGAAAGTCGACCTCTCCGAGTTCGACCTGCCGGGGCCGACGCGGCGCAAGGTGACCTGCGGCAAATGCGGCCAGGTGGTGCGGGATAACCGGGAGATT
>CAZLRL010000001.1:0-32458 GCA_964561645.1 uncultured Desulfobacterales bacterium | reverse complement strand
TCGGTCTTGCCGCTGGCCGTCACCCCGTGGAGCAGGGAGGGGGCAAATTCCGCTCGCCTGATGCCATGGGTCAGCGCCTGCACCGCGTCTTGCTGCTCCGGGACCAGGGTGAGCTGAGGCTCCATCAGGATGGGGGGTTGATCCTTGAGGGGATCGGCAAAGGTCAGGCGTTCTTCAAAGGAAACCAGTCCCTGCTCCGACAGGCGTTTGAGCACGGGCCCACAGGTGGGAAAGACCCGGCGGAGTTCCCGGACGGCCACCGATTCCCCGGCTTCCCGCAGATACTGCAAAATTTCCCGGCCCCTGGGTCCCAGCCGTCTGGGGGGCGACGCGTCCGTTCCCTGGGGCACGAAGGTCACCCAGCGCTCCCGCTTGGGCCCGGAGGGCCGGGAACTGCCCGGAATCAGGTGGCTTAAAGCCTCACCGATAGGGTATTGGTAATAATCCGCCACCCAGCGCCACAGGGGTACGAGCTCCGGCCCGAAGCGGGGCAGGGGGTCGGACACGGCCAGGACTTCCCGGAGGGTGGCTTCGGGGACCTCCCGGGCCGGTCCCAAAAGGTAGCCCTTCACCTGCCGCCGGCCCACCGGCACTTGCACCAGGCAACCCACCTGGGCCTCGGGTTGCAGGGCGGGGGGAAGCCGATAAGTGAGAGTCTGAAAGAGCGGCAGGGCCACCGCCACCTCCCACAGGTCAGGGAAATTCCCTCCTAGACCCGCGCCTTTTTCTGCTTTATGCATGCCCACCCTGTAGTTTTTTTGCCTGGTCACCAGGCCATTATGCCTTGGGGCCAGTTCAAAGTTCAAGGTGCAATGTTCAAAGTTCAGGTGGGGGACGCCCCACCAGGAATTGCGAACGGCCTAGGGTGCGCACCGCGCACCATTAAGGGCTCATACCAAGTTGCTGTCATATAGGTAACAAAATGTAGCCGCAGGCTTCAGCCTGCGCCTTGGGCACGGCAAGCCGTGCCCCTACAGTAAAATTACTTGGCTGACGGCAACTTGGTATCAGGGGCAACTTCCTTTCAGTCGGTGGGCAGCTCCATTCCCGACCATGCACAGGCGAGGACGCCTGTGCCACCTGGCCTTCTCCAGATTTTAAGAGAGCCGCGGCCATGAGCGGCGGTATTGGAATGACCCGCAGAGTCAAAGGGGGGACCGACTAAAGAGAGAACCAGATTGCGGGGCAGGGTTCTTTCCGGGGAAGACCGGGGTCTGGGCGCCGGCCTTCACCGGTTAAGCCCGCATGGAAAGGTTGTGCGCGGATTTAAGGCCGAAAATATCGTCGTACGCGGCAGCGAAGATGCAGTGGGTAAGCGGCACGGTAACCAAAAGCCCCACTCCCAGCAGCAGGGCCCCCGCCAGGTTAAGCAGGAACACCAGCAAAAGCAAGACAAAGAACTTAAACCAGTGGGGCTGCACCGAGCGCCGGCTGGTTTCCATGGCCGGCCAGAAGTCCAGTCCCCGGTCCACGATGAACATGAGGGCAAAGATATAACTTACTATCAAATAAATGCCCGGAACAATAAGCAAAACCAGGCCTAAGGTGATAAGGAGACTGCTCACGATGCCAAACAAGGCCAGCGGCAGGAAATAAAATTTCAGGCCGCTGAAAAAATCGGCAAATTGCGGCGTCTGGTGCCGCAATAATTTGGCGTTGACCACAAAAAAGCCGGCATTCAGGGGAGTGACCAGGGCCAAACCGGCTAACCAGCCGATCACCGGTATCGACCGGAGGATATAGGAAATTACTACGATTAAGATGAAATAGCCGATAAAACCGGCCGGATATTTTTTAAATAATTCCCAGCCCGCTTTAAAATAATCGCCGATTTTGATTGCGCCGATGGGCAGCGGCTCGGGTACCGCCGGTGGAGGGGCTGCTTCCTCGGAGGTGGTCAGGCTGTGACCGCAGGCTTGACAAAATTCACGGCCAGGTTCGACTTCCTGGCCGCACTGAGGACAAAGTGGCATGGCTGCTCCTTGGCCGCCGAGGGCAGCACAGCAGGCAGGCGGCGCCGACAACGGCTTGATAAATTCCCTAATCTTCCCGGCGCCGTTTGTCGAACTGGCGCACCTGGTACATGAAGGCTTCCAGGCGGGTCATGGTGTGGGTCTGCTCCTGGCCGTCATAAGCCAGGGCCAGGAAGGGAATATTGTCGTGTTTCTCCCGAAAACGGTTGAACAGGGAATTCACCACCGTACCCGGCATGCAGGTGAAGGGCATGATGTTCACCAGTCCGGAAACGCCCTTTTGCACAAAATCCCGGGACTTGCCGATGCTCAAAATGGCTTCCCCTTCGAAGGAGTCGTGGAGATAACCCTGAGCCAGGGCCAGAGTTTCCGGAATCGCAGGTTCATGGAGATTTTGGATGCAGCCTTCGAAGAGATCCACCAGGTGGTGTTCGTCCTTTTTTTGCACCCATTCCTTGATCAGGATCTGCAAAAGGGCGCGGTAGCGGCGGAGCATCCGGGCGTGGCGCTTGGAGGTGAAGTTGACATACAGCAGCCACTCCGAAATGGGAGGCAGCCAGGCCTGGCCGCCCAGGGCCTCGATTTGCCGCACCGTGTTTTCATTGGAAAACCGGTTGGAACGCACGTAAATTTCGCCCACCACCCCGACGATGGGCTTTTCATCGCGGCCGTTCAAAGCCACGCCTTCGAAGGTTTTACGGGCTTCCTGGAGGGTCCGGTCCAGGTCGCCCCGCTCCCGCAGGGTGGCGTGAACTTTATGAAGAAAATGCTGATAGACTTCGTCGGCGCTGCCCGTCTGGCGCTCGTAAGGACGGGTTTCCAGGAGCTTTTTCTCCAGCAGGTCGATGGCCACCACGCCCCGCCAGGCGATGCGGTCGAAGTCCTCGCCCACCATGCCGATCTCTTCATACATGGTCGAGCTCTGGTCCGGCGCGAAGACCGGCACCCCCGGATAACCCAATTCATCCAGGACCAGGCGATGGTAGCGGTGATACTGGCCGAAGCGGCAGGGCCCGTCGCCGGAGGGCATGAAAAAGGCGCTCTTTTCCGGGTCGAAGTCAGGTCGCCGCACCATTTTGGCCAGATCCCCGGTGGTCAGGATGAGGGGGTAGCATTCCTTCCCGGAGGTGAGGCGGCGGCCCAGTTCCAAAGTTTCCTCGTCCGACTCGGGCAGGGACGCAGCTTCGGCGCCGCAGGCCTCGAACGCGCCCACCAGGGCCAGGGCATGGTCCGTCATGGGAGGCAGGAAGATCTTGCGCTTGCCTGCGACCTTGACCCGTACATGGTGGGCCGGGGGCTTGGCCGGAACTTCAGGAACGGTAACGTTTTTCAGGCTGTCCAGGAAGGCTTCCAGGCGGGTGATGGCGCCGACGTCCGCGGAATGTTCGTCGATTTCAATTTCCAGGAAGGGCTTGCCCGCCATTTTTTCTTTGAAAAAGTGCTGGATAAAAGAGTCCGGTCCGCAGCCGAAATTGGTGATGTACACCCCGAACAGGCGAGGGTCCCGACGGATGAGTTCTGCCGCGCCCAGGATTTTTTGACCGAAGCGCCAGTACATGGGCTTGATTTCGGACAGCTCCTCCGCCTGGTCCACGGGCAAAAAGTCCATGGGTATGGCCAGGACACCCAGTTGTCTGAGCTTGCGGTGGAGGTTCAGGTTCATACCCGGGTCGAAGGCGTTGTAAGGCCGTCCCACCAGCACCATGAGGCGCTCATCAGGTCCCAGCGAAGCCAGGATTTCCCGCCCCCGGTCCGCCAGACGCTGATAAAAAGCTTTTTGAGCTGCTTCGGCTTTGCGGGCCGCCCGCCCGACCTGGAAGGGGGAAACCCCCAGTGGCTCGGCCAGGGCCCGTAAATTGCGGCGCAAGACTTTGGAACCGCGACCGAAATAGAGGACGCCCGTGATCATCCGGGCCCCGTAGCGGCTGACATCGATGGCCGAGGGCACCATATAGGTCAGGGTTTGGGCCAGGGGGCAGACCACGCCCCGCTCGATTTCGGGGTGAGGATGGGGCATATCGATGATGCTGGGGAGAAAGATGCGCTTGACCCCGGCTTGCAGTAAATCCAGGATGTGGCCGTGGGCCACCTTGATGGGGAAACAGGGCTCCGCGGCCAGGCTTTCCACCCCCTGGTGGATTACCCGCTTGTTGGTCTTCTTGGACAGGACCACCGAAAAGCCCAGTTCCTCGAAAAAGGTGCGGAAGAAGGGCATGAGTTCCTGGAAGAACATGGTGCGGGGAATGCCGATGGTACCCCGTTTGCCCTCGGGCACCTCTTCGGGTTCGGGCCCGTACAGCCAATCCTCCCGCTCCTTGAGGAGGTCGGGCAAATCCACCGGCGCCGCGGTCCGGCCCACTTCGTATTTCTCGCAGCGGCTGCCGTAAAACAAGGCCTTTTCGCCGGCAATCTCCACCCGCCGAATCTCACAGGTATTGGCACAGCCCTGGCATTCGAAGGAAGTGATCTGATATTCCCGGTCCGCCAGGTCAAAACCCTTGAACGCGGATTCCTCCCAGGTGCGCTCCCGCAAAGCCAAAAGCGCCGCACCGATGGCCCCGGTGACGTCGTGATGGGGCGGCACGGTGATTTTTTTCCCGAGCACCTTTTCAAACCCGGCCACAATGCCCCGGTTGGCCGCGGTGGCGCCCTGGTAAAAAATATTGTTGCCGATGGGGCGGTCTTCCGCCACTTTGTTCAAGTAATTGTGCACGATGGAGTAAGACAGACCGGCCACCAGGTCTTCTTTGAGGGCCCCGCCCTGCTGATGGTGCACCAGGTCGGACTCCATGAACACGGTGCAGCGCTCGCCCATGCGCACCGGATTTTTGGCGGCCAGGGCCAAGCGGCCGAATTCCTCTTTGATGGAAATGCCCAGCTTTTCGGCCTGTTCCTCGAGATAAGATCCGGTTCCCGCGGCGCACACCTTGTTCATCATAAAATCAACAATGGCGCCGTTTTTCAGGCTGATGAACTTGGAGTCCTGGCCGCCGATCTCAAAAATGGTGTCCACCGAAGGGTCGATGGCTGCGGCCGCGGTGGCCTGGGCGGTAATTTCATTGCGGACCAGGTCGGCCCCGATAAAGTCGCCGGTGAGATAGCGCCCGGAACCGGTGGTGGCCGCACCCATGATTTTCACCCGTCCGGCCAGCTTGTTCCCCGCCCGGCGCAAACCCTCGGTGATGGCCTCCAGGGGCCGCCCCGCGGTCATGAGATACTCCCGGGCCAGGACCTGCATATCTTTATCGATCACCACCACATTGGTGCTGATGGAACCCACGTCGACGCCGAGATAGCCCTCCGTCCTTTCCCCCCCGGAGGGCAGGTCCACCATGGCGTAGTGCTCCGGGCCCAAAACCGGCGGCTGGGTCAGGGGAGCCAGCCTTCGGGTGGTCTCCGTCTGCTGGGCCAGGTGGGCCCGCAAGAGATCAAGGTTGAGGGTGAAATGTTCGGGCACATGTTCCCGGGCGGTCAGCACCGCGCCCACGGCTCCCAGGGCGTAAAAATGAGGCGGAATGATGAGGGAGGTTTCGTCCAGATCCAGGACCTCCCGAAAAGCCCGGCGTACGCCCAGATTGTGGGCCACACCCCCCACGAAGGCCACGGGCGGGGTCACCTGCTTCCCCTTGGCGATGTTGCTCTTGAGGTTGCGGGCCATGGCCAGGCAGAGGCCGTAAATAATCTCGTAATCCGGGGTGGCCCCCTGCTGCAGGTGGATCATGTCCGTTTTGGCGAAAACACTGCAGCGGCCGGCGATCCGGGGCGGGGTGGTGGATTTGAGGGCCAGTTCGCTGAAACCCTCGATGGAATACCCCAAACGGTGGGCCTGCTGGTCCAGGAAGGAACCGGTCCCCGCGGCGCACATGGTGTTCATGGCGAAATCGCGGATGACCAGGTTCCCTTCTTCCTGATCCACCATAATCAGCTTGGCGTCTTCGCCCCCCATGTCGATAATGGCCCGGGTTTCGGGATGGTAGTGATACACGCCCCGGGCCAGGGCGATGACTTCATTGATGAAGGACCCACCCAGGATTTCCCCCGGTGTCTTGCCACCCATGCCGGTGAGCGCGGCCAGGCGGCACTGATCCAGAGGATATTGGGGCGGCAGGTCCTCCAGGAGGGCCAGGGCCACCCGGTAGGGCTCGCCGAAATGGCGGCGGTACTCATCCCGGAGTACCTCCCCTTGCTCATTCATGACTACCAGCTTAACACTCACCGAGCCCAGATCCAGGCCCACGTCGAATTGTCCCTGCATGGCTGCTGTTCCTCGATATTGGCGTATGGCGATATTGGTAACGATATAGGTTGTGCGCTAGAATCCCTACGGCGTGGAGGTTATGAGACTGCGGTAAAAATCCTCTTCCCGGTGCATATGCCGGGAAACCAGGCCTGATTTGAGCAGCCGCCCCAGCCGCTCCCGCACCTGGACCAGGGATAATCCCAGGGCCTGGGCCAGGTCGCCGGCGGTCATGGGGCGCCGGGCCAGCATCTCGAGCAGATCTCGATCCTTGAGACCCAAGCGTTCCGGCGCCGAACGCCGGGACGCGGCCGTCACCTCGATATTTTCCCCTAAAAACCGGGCCACAGCCTGCATTTCTTCCGGGGTGAGCGGTTGGGCGGCTTTATCGGCTACAGGACGCACCGCCGTGTTCAACTGCACTCGATCCGGGGTCAATTCCCGGAGCAGGCCCTTGAGCGCGGTCAATTCCTCTTCCCCGTCGTTCAAATCCTTGAGCACCATAATCTCGAGCCAGATCTGGCCGGCATATTCCCGCCGCAAGGCTTTGAGCCCCGAAACCACCAAGTCCAGGGTGAGGGCCGGATGGGGCCGATTGATGCGGCGAAAAGTTTCCTCCCGCCCGGCATCCAGGGAAGGAAGGATGACATCCGCGTCGGCCACCGCGGCGCGCACTTCGGGCAGATAGAAGAGGGAGCCGTTGGTCAGGACCGCCACCGGAGTATCGGTGAGCCTTTTAGCCGCGGTGATGATTTCCCCCAGCCCCAGGTTCAGGGTAGGCTCCCCGGACCCGGCCATGGTGACATAGTTCAAATCCGAGGCGGGAGCGGCCAGATAATCCGCCAATTCCCGGATGATTTCCTTGACCCGATAAGGTTGCCGCCGTCTGGTAAGATGGGTGGTCCGGCCGACTTCGCAATACAGGCAGTCAAACGTACAGGTCTTGGGAGGGACAAGGTCCACCCCCAAAGAAAGTCCCAAGCGGCGGGACGGTACCGGGCCGAACAGGTGAGACATACTCAGAAACAACCCAGTTGACACTGGATTATTTTTAGGCGTAGTTCATTCAGCAGATCTCCCATTTCCTGCCGGGAAATCTTTAAGTCCTCAGCCAATTTGAAGGCCGCGGCACAGGCAATTTTGCCCTCCGGGGCCGCCGCCCGGATTTTGTTTTTCAACTCGTCTGAAGTCATCTTATAGCCAACCTTAAATATATATTGTAAGCTTTGCAACCTTGAAAATGCAAGGTAAACCCTCTATTGGTGAGAATGTTAAGAGAAAATTCGTTCCATCTTAATCAGCAGCTTTCAGCACCCTAAGACAGCCCGCAATCAAGGTTTCGGAGATTGCGGCCAGGCTGGTGGTAATGCGGCCGTAAATTTTGAACACCGCGGCCTGGAGCACGATGCCCAGAACCATGGCCGTGGCCGTGGCCGCATCCCCCCGGGGGAGCTCCCCTTCGCTCATGGCCCGCCAGATAACCTGGTGCACCACATCCACCGGGTTGGGGAGGCCCGGGGACACCCGCTTGAGATAATCATGTTGACTCAGGAGCAGATAACTGAACAGTACCGGGTCCTGGTCAAAAAAGGTGCAAAAATGGTCCACCATGGCCGCGGCCTTGTCCGGCAAAGTGGTCTCCCGGGCCTGGCAGCGGTCCAGGGCCTCGGCGAACGCGGCAAAATTGTCCGCGAACAGTTCCCAGGCCAACTCGTCTTTGCCGGCAAAATGGCGGTAGAGGGTGCCTTCCGCCACCCCGGCGGCGGCGGCGATGTCCCGTACCGTGGTGTCGGTCACGCCCTTGTCCACGAACAGGGTTAACGCGGCCCGGGAAATCTTGGCCCTGGTGGCTTTGCCGTCCCGCATGGGTCAAATGTTAGTGAGCGTTCACTCACAAGTCAAGCTTTTTTTCCCGCGACCAGCGTGATAAGCTTTCGGGGTTGAAGGCGTGAAGAAAGGAGTCGTTTTATGAAAGTCATGGCCATTTGCGGTTCCCCGCGGCCCAAGGGGAACACCTGGCATTTACTCCAAGAAGCCATCAAGGTCCTGCAGCAGCAAGGCATTGACGCGGAATATGTCTCCTTGCACGATAAGGACATCCGCCCCTGCCTGGCCTGCGAAAAATGCGCCCAGGAAAAAAACCGCTGCTCCCAGGAAGACGATTTCAACGACCTGTACGGCAAGCTGGCCCAGGCGGACGGCCTCATCGTGGGCAGCCCGGTGTACTTCGGCTCGGCCACCCCCAATATGATGGCCCTGCTCGACCGGGCCGGGTATGTGGCCCGCATGGGCGACAACGTTTTTGCCCGCAAAGTGGGGAGTCCCATCGTGGTGGCTAGGCGGGCCGGGGTCAATTTCACCTACGCCCAGCTCCTCTATTTTTTCATGATCATGGGCATGGTGGTGCCCGGTTCCACTTACTGGCCCATCGCGTTCGGCCGGACCCCCGGAGAAGTGACCAAAGACCAGGAAGGCATGAAAACCGTGGCCGCGCTGGCCGAAAACATCGCCTGGCTGTTGAAGAAATTGCGATAAATCAACCGGGAGCACAGGCTTCCAGCCTGTGCAGGAACAGGCAGGATGATTGTTCTCCCGGTCCAAGTGAAGTGGGAGAAAGCTTGAGAGAAGGCGGGGACCATTTGTTATAGGACCGCCCGTGGACGCCAAGGTGGGAGCGTGACAAAAAGTATTGGGGAGGGAATCGTTCTCAAATTCTCACCGCCAACCCCTTAATAAACGGTAGCACGGGCTTCCAGCCCGTCCAAACACAGGCAAGATGCCTGTGCTCCCGGAAAAAGAGGGTTGGAGGGGGTTTGGGGGGCGGGCGAGGGGCCTTCGGGTCCCCCGGCCCTCCCATCAAAAAATTTTTTTGCTACCCGGAGCGCAGGCGCTCGGTGATGGTGGGGAAGTATTCTTCCTGGGTATGGGGCAGGAACAGCGCGGCGATATAGTGGTCCATGAAGCCCGGGGTTTCGGAGAGTTCAAAGTTGGTCATCATATCCGCCACCCGGCGTTCCTCTTCCAGCAGCTCCCGGGAAAAGGCCAGCAGGGTGGCCCCCATCAGCGACCCGTTGCCCACGAACTGGAAGCGCTCCCGGGGCAGGTCGGGCAGCAGGCCGATGGCGATGGAGTTTTCCAGGTTGATAAAGTTGCCGAACGCGCCCGCCAGAATGACCTGTTCGATGTCCTGGAGTTTCAGGCCCACATTATCGAGCAGGGTGACATAGCCCGCGAACATGGCCGCCTTGGCCCGCATGAGGTTGTCGATGTCCACCTCACTGATGGTCAGGTCCTTACCGCCGGCGGTTTCCTCGGCCCAGGCCAGCACGTATTCCCGGCCCTCCTCGCATTCCCGGATGCGGGGGGTGTCCAGGTCTTCCCGGAAGCGGCCGTTGGGGGCCAGAATATTACCCTCCATGAGCACGGCCAGCAGATTGATCAGACCGGAGCCGCAGATGCCTTTGGGCTTGACCATGCCGATGGTCACGAACATGGGTTCCACGGTTTGGGGATTGACGCTTACTTCTTCGATGGCGCCCTTGGCCGCGCGCATGCCGATGCGGATGCCGCCCCCCTCGAAAGCCGGCCCCGCGGAGCAGGCGGCGCACGCCAGCCACTCATGGTTGCCGATGACGATTTCGCCGTTGGTGCCGATGTCGATGTACAGGGTAAGCTTGGGCTCTTTATAGATCCCCGAGGCCAGGGCCCCGGACACAATGTCCCCGCCCACGTAGCTGGACACGGAGCTCACACTGTAAATAAAGACGTGCTCCGGCAACTCCAGCCCCAGATGGCGGGCCCGCACCGGCGGCAGGTGACAGGCTGTGGGGGTGTAGGGGGCCAGGCGGATGTGTTTGGGGTCGATGCCGTAAAAAAGGTGGATCATGGTGGTGTTGGCGGCCAGGGTGAGGTGGGAAATTTCGTCCACCTGCAGGCGGTGCCGTTTGAGCAGTCCCTGCAGGACATTGTTGATGGTGCTGGCCACCGCTTGCTGGAGTTTTTGTAAGCCCCCCTCTTTCTGACTGTAGACAATGCGGGAAATGACGTCGTCCCCGTAGCTCAACTGGCCGTTATAATCCGCGGCCTGCCCGATAATCTCACCCTGGGCCAGATCCAGGAGCTGCACCCAGACCGTGGTGGTGCCGATGTCCACGGCCACCGCGAAATGGCGGCCCGCGGTATCCCCGGCTTCAATATCCACCAGGCGGGGATTGCGGGAGCGCCGCTGGGCGAAATCCAGGGTGGCCGTCACCTCGAAGTCCTGCTGGCGCATGATCCGGGCCAGCTTGCGGGTCAGCAGGAAATCCAGGGTCAGATTTTTCAAGCCGAACTGACGGTTCAGGCCCTGTTCCAGGCGGGACAGATCGCAGATGTTGTCGCTCAGGGAGGCGGGAGGGAGTTTGAGAAATTTTTTCTGGAACGCGGGATTATATAACCCTCCCTCTCTCAAGGAGGCCACGTCTATGGGGCTGGGGCGCAGCGACACCCCTTGGCGCCGGCGGGTGATGGTCTTTTTGTCCAGGAGGGATTCGGGCGGGATGCGCACCACGATATCCGACACCACCCGGCACTGGCAGGCCTGGCGGTAGCCCAGCTTCACTTCGTCTTTGGTGAGCAGGGTGGTATCAGGGCACTCCGCCTGGCCCTCTTCCAGAATGACGCGGCATTTGCCGCAGACCCCCTCGCCGCCGCAGGAGGCGTTGATGTGCACCCCGGCGCTCAGCGCGGCTCTGAGGAGATTCTCTCCCTCTTCCACTTCCACGGTGATGTCGTAGGGCTGAAAGGTGACTTTTTTGGCCAAGGTTTGATCCTGACGGGGCTGAGATAGTTTGACCAGAGGCGATAGTGTTTAAATCATTAGTTCGTCATTCTATCACAAGGGCGGGGCTAAAAAAATGGTTAATTATGCCATCTGGGACCCGAAAAAAGCCTAAAGGACATCAGATTGACAGGTGAGAGAATTGGGGTTTTTCTCAAAGCTTGCAGTTTCCGGTAAGAATCGCTGCCTGTCAGTTTTTCTTGCAAGACCAACATTTTCCTGACCGGCCCTCATGCCGTATAATGGGGAGGAAAATTTTTTCCCCGTGGGGAGTTCTCTGTAGGAGGCAGCGGGGACACCCCGCCAAATTTATCTGCCATGGCTGCGTCACGCTTAAAAGATCGATTGCTGGAGCTTTACCGGCGGCTGTTTGACCGGTTCGGCCCCCAGGGTTGGTGGCCGGGAGAGACCCCTTTCGAGGTGGCCCTGGGGGCAATTCTTACCCAAAACACCAATTGGCAGAACGTGTCCCGGGTCCTGGAGGCGCTGAAAGCCAACGGGGACCTGGACCCGGTTATATTGACGGAGATGCCTGAAGCCGATTTGGCCAGGCGTTTCCGGCCGGCCGGCTACTATAATCTCAAGGCCCGCCGGGTGAAAAATTTCCTGGACTTTCTGGCGGCGCGCTTTGGAAATTCCATGGAGAAAATGGCCCTAGAGGAATTAGAGGACCTGCGGGTGGAATTGCTGGGCCTCCATGGTATCGGCCCGGAAACCGCGGACAGTATTCTGTTGTATGCCCTCCATAAACCCACCTTCGTGGTTGATGCCTATACTTTTCGGATTTTAAGCCGCCATGACCTGGCTACCGAACCTTGTTCCTACGAGGAACTGCGCCAACTCTTCATGGAACGCCTGCCGCTGGAGGTGCCCCTGTACCAGGAATTTCATGCCCTGTTGGTGCGGTTGGGCAAGGAATTTTGCCGCCCCCAGCCCCGCTGTGCCGGTTGCCCCCTGGAAGGATGGCCCGATGGCGGCCTTTAGCGGGTCCTCGATCAAATTTGGAACGATAATTGCAATATTTCATAGTCAGGATACGACTATGGCATACATAGGTAATGAAGGGTTTTTTGCCGCCTGGGCGGCCGGCGTTCTGACCGGAGACGAGATCACCCAAACTTCGGTGCTGCTGCTGGGGGGTTCGGTTGACCAGGAGGAACAGGAAAGCCTGGCCACCGAACCTGCCCGGGGCTTTATTATTCAGGATTGGTTCGGCCCCTTTCTTCTGGGGCCTGCCAGCCGCTTTGTCCGGGGACGCTGCTAAGAATTTTTAACAAGGCGACGCGGCCTGCCGTTACCAGCAGCCGCGGCCGCTGCCTCTGGAGTGCTGGTCAACAGTCAGTTTTGGTTATCTTGAGCGTCGCGCCGGATTTGAATTCTCCAGCGCTTCGCCCGGGATTGACGGTAGGTGCCAGGTGCTTCCTCGAGGCGGATTATCTTTTTTTATCCCACCTACTTCTCAATTTGAGAAATAATTGTTCAGGTGCCAAACTATTCCCCCGGGCCCCTGTCTAGCCAGGATTCCCCGTATTTCCTCTTTTCCTTGATGTCGTCCATTTCTGCCCCGACCTCCGCTGCCCGTGGTTCTCCCTTTGGTTTAACAATTTTCTCCGCGGCAGGATTTCAAATCATGGTATAGTGGGCGAAACATACAAAATTTGAAAGATCACGGGCCTTATTTGTCAAGAGATATGGACATTATCAAGCTGAAACGCCACAGTTCCCAGGAACTCCTGGATCGTCTCCGCCGGGTGCCCCTGTTAAAACAACCCGAAATTCAAGTTTATGCCGAAGCCCTCATCAGCCTGGAGCGCCTGCATACCGATCACCTGGCCCCCACCCAGAATTACATCTGGTTGGCCGAGTTCCGAAAGGTTCAGGAACTGCGCTGGAGCTTGGCCGAACAGGGGGTGGACCTGTTCCGCCTGGATGGCTTTGTAACCTTTACGGTCAGGAGGGCGGATGGAACCGAGGAAGACTATGATGTCTATCCGCCCGTGGTGGAGGAGTCCATCGAGGCGGACGGCCGCCTGGCCCTGGTGATCAACGACGGCATGCACCGGTTGTATCTGGCCCGGCTCGAGTGGGTGGTGCCCCAGGTGATTTATGTCCGGGGCGTGCCCCCGGAATATCCTTATTATGCCTTCCCCCGCCCCGGGGGCTGGGAGGGCATTGACTTACTCCCGGACAATCCGGACCCCAAAACTTATCTCAAGAAATGCCACCGCCGCCGGGAAAATAAGCGTCTCTATCGCGACTTCCAGGCGGTGTTTGCCAACGTCGGCCGGTCCCGCAGTCAACTGCTCAATTCTGGAAAATAGGGAAAAGGCCCGCCAGACCGCTGGGTGGAGGCGGTGCTCCCTCTTGCAAAGTTTCAGCCATCCGGGCTGCCAGACGCGTGGCCAACGCTCCTATGGACGGCGTGGGGTAGGGCCGGGTCTCCGTTACCCACAAGTCGATGATGGGCCGACGGACGGCTTTGATGCTGTCCGACATGTTCCACACGATGCGGCCGTCCCTGGCATCCATCACTTTCAGGTCCACCTGCAGGCCCGAGTTGCCCACCGTGCCGCCGTCCAGATAGTAGGGCACCTCCCCCAGTACCACCAGGTCCAGATGATGTTTTTTGGCCAGGGCCTGGGCATCTTCCTTGGTGGTATAGATCTCCGGAATGAACACGATATCAGCAAAGGGCCGCTTGGCCAGCAACTCCCGGTAAAAAATTTCGGCGATTGGCCCGCCCCCCTGGGGAAATTCAGGGGTAGTACGGAAGATCAGGACTCCGGCCCGGCTGCTTTGCAGGCTTATACTGCCGGGGTGGTTGTAGATCCTGTCGTTATTGACGATCCTGGGGCTGGCCAGCCCCACGGGGTTCCAGGAGGGAGCCGGAAACTGATCGTATTGGTAATGACCGCAGCCTGACCCTCCCAAAAGACCGCCGCTAAGCAACAGGATTCCCAGAGCTTTCATTGCCGTACTCATGTGACTTCTTCCTTGTAATGAAAAAATTTCTGCCTTCTGCTGGTGGACCTTGAATTTCTGGCCTGTTTATCAGTAGTTGCCGTTTTGCTGGAAAAGATTGCAAGAACTGCGCCCCCTTGGCAGGCCCGACTGGGGGCCTTGGCAATCTCCCAGGTATGGGCTATGCTAGGCTCTGGCAACAAACTCAGGTAAGGAGTACATTATGTCCATCATTCTCATCGGCATTTTTGTCGCCATAGCCCTGATTGTCCTGGGGCAAAAATTTCCCTATCTCCAACCTTATCGTTGGGTTTTGATAATTCCCGTCCTTGTGGCCGCGGTAATCATCTCCATGGTAAAGATTGTGCCCCCCGGTCATGTGGGCGTTCTCATCCTCTTCGGTAAAGTCCACGGCAGCATCACCGAAGGATTGCACCTGGTAAATCCCCTGACGAGCATGGAACTTATGAATGTCAGGACCCAGGAAGTTTTCGAGCACGCCGAAGCGCCGTCCAAAGAGGGCCTCAATGTGGAGCTGGAAGTCAGTTGTCTGTACCATCTCAACCCTCAGGAAGCGGTTAAGGTTTACCGCCAGATCGGGCCCAACTACGCGGAAATTGTGGTGAAACCACAATTCCGTTCGGCCATCCGGGGGGTCACCGTGCGCCACGACGCCAAGGATCTGTACACCTCCAGCCGGGAATTGATTGCCTCGGAAATCTACGAAGACCTGGACACGGACATGAGCCAACGGGGCATCGTGGTGGAAAAAATTCTTTTACGGCGTATCCAATTGCCCACCTCGGTGGTAGAGGCCATCAACTCCAAGCTGGCTGCGGAACAGGAATCTCAAAGGATGCGTTTCGTGTTGGATAAGGAAAAACAAGAAGCCGAACGCAAGAAAATCGAGGCTGAGGGGATTCAGAGCTTCCAGCGCATCGTTTCCCAGGGCATTTCCGACCAGCTCCTGCGCTGGAAGGGCATCGAGGCCACGGCCAATCTGGCCGAATCCTCCAATGCCAAAATAGTAATCATCGGGGGGAAAGACGGTCTGCCCTTGATTTTCAACGTGGGAGAGGACAGGAAGGCCGGTCCTTGAAAAAAGATTGACATGGAAAGGTGACGGCATTACAAGACAAAAAAGTTTGGGATCGAGGATGATGACCGGGACTGTTTTTTTACCGTGCCTCCGGGAGCGGTGGTCATGAGTTGCCGTAGGTCGGCGGCGAGGCTGATGGTGGGTCTGTTTATCGGCTTGCTTCTCGGTTGCAACAACCTGCCTTTCTTCCCCCCGCCGCCCTTGACCACCAAGGCCGCCCGCCACACTTTGGACCACTGGAATCCCCGCTACTGCAAGGTCAGGGAATTTTACGGCTGGTACCAACCGGCGGCGGCTGACGCCCGGCTGGCTTATGTGCTTATCTCCAGCCCCAGTGATCCCGAGGCCAATCCGGTGCTTTCCGTGGCCCGGTTTCAACTTTTAACCCGGCCCGACGAGAGCCAGGAGTGGTTTCTGACCAGTCTATTGAGCCATTCAGAAGAAGGTTTCACTCTTCGGCAGGGTTGGGACAATCTCCTCATTCCGGTGCCAAGCAAAGTCCCTGAGGTGGTCGAATAACAACCCCTACAATACTGGCTTGAACATCAAAGGGTCTATCTCTCTGCCGTAATAACTCTATCTTGCTCCAACCCTGACCTGCTAACTACAGGCCCAAAACCTGGACAATAAAAAAGCCCCCAAATCAAATTTGAGGGCTTTTATTATATTCCTTAAAATCTTACGAGGATCTGGATTTGCAGTTGCGCGTAGAGCTTAGGGCTCGGGAATTCTGGGCATCGGCGCAATCGGCGGAGCTTCTGCCTGATACTTGATGCCAAAGGCCCGGGCTTGAAAAGCCTTGGGATTAAAGGCTTTGGTCAATTCCACTTCTTCCGGAGACAAGATGCGGACCAGACCATAGTCATCCACTACAGCGAAGCTTTCGCCTTTAGCCAGGCAGGAATCCACAGTCTCCTCACCTTTGAGAGTTTCGTTAGATACGCATAACAGTTTCGCAGCCATGGCACCGGATGCAATGAACATTGTTGCAACCACAGCCAGGATGAAACCAACCACCAGTTTCGACCGCATGTTTTTCCTCCTTTTTAAAGTTGATCCTCGGCTTTCCACTTCTTTAAAAACTAATGGAAAAAGCCGCTTGTTCAATAAATTTCTTCTAAGTATAAGGCCCTCTGAGGTAAAGTCAACTTAATTTATCAATGCCCCTGGAAAAAATCTTAACCCCAGGATAACCCCTCCAGGAAACCGTCTGGGGAATTTCGGCCTCCCTCAAACCTGACCGATTTTTCTTGACGCCCTGGCCTGCCATACTCTATAAAGGGGTTTATGAGCTTTGGAGCATAACAGAGATGCGCCAAAGTTTGTTGAAACATTCACAAGACATGGTTATAATTAGGTGTAACCATTCAATTTGAGGTGGAGTTCTTATGGCAACTGAAGTACCAAAAGGCCAGCAAGTAGGAGCAGTTATGGTGGTTGGCGGCGGCATCGCCGGTATGCAGGCCGCCCTGGATCTTGCCAATGCTGGATATTTCGTGCATCTGGTGGAGGAAAAGCCGGCCATTGGTGGGGTGATGTCGCAGCTTGACAAGACCTTTCCCACCAATGACTGCGCCATGTGAATTATCTCGCCCAAGCTGGTCGAGGTCGGCCGGCACATTAACATAGAAATCCACGCTCCGGCCCAGGTGGTGGGCATCAGCGGTGAGCCGGGCAATTTTTCCGTCAGCGTGCGCGAGATGGCGCGCTATATTGATATGGAAAAGTGCATTGCCTGTGGTGTCTGCGCTGAGAAATGCCCGAAGAAGGTGCCCGATGAATTCAACCTGGGTCTGGGTACCAGAAAGGCTGCTAATCTGGGGTATTCGCAAGCGGTGCCTCCGAAGTATTCCATCGACAAAGCCCATTGCCTCTATTTTTTAAAGGGCGGCAAATGTAAGGCTTGCGAAAAATTCTGTCCCACCGGCGCGGTGGATTTCTCCCAAGCGGATCAAGACCGGGAAATCCCGGTGGGTACCATGATTTTGGCCCCGGGGTTTAAGGCTTATGATCCTACCCAATACAGTGCCTATCATTACGCCAACTACCCCAACGTCATCACCGGCATGGAGTTTGAGCGGATTCTGGCTGCCGCCGGGCCCTTCCAGGGCCATCTGGTCCGTCCCTCGGACCATAAAGAGCCGAATAAGATTGCCTGGCTCCAGTGCGTCGGTTCCAGAGATTTGAACCACTGCGATAACAGCTATTGCTCGGCAGTGTGTTGCATGTACGCCATCAAGGAGGCGGTAATCGCCAAGGAACACAGTCATGACCCCCTGGATGCCGCCATTTTCTTCATGGACATGCGCACCCCGGGCAAAGAATTCGAAAAATATTACTGGCGGGCCCAGGATGAGCAGGGCATACGCTTCATCCGCTCCAGGGTGCACACCGTCGACCCGGTGCCGGGAACAGATGATCTGGCCATTACCTATATCCGGGAAGACGGGGAGCGCGTGACCGAAGTCTTTGACCTGGTCGTGCTGTCCGTGGGCCTGGAGACCTCGCCGGGGGTCCTGAAACTCGCCGGTACCCTGGGAATTGATTTAAATAAGGACCGCTTTGCCCGAACCTCATCCTTCACTCCGGTGTCTACCAGCAAACCGGGGATATATGTGTGCGGAGCCTTCCAGGGTCCCAAGGACATTCCCCAATCGGTTATGGAAGCCTCTGCGGCCGCGGCGGCGTCCAGCGAATTGCTGGCCCCGGTGCGTTACTCTTTGGCCCGGAAGAAGCCGGTCTTTGAAGAGCGGGATGTTTCTCAGGAAGAGCCCCGCATCGGCGTCTTTGTCTGTCATTGTGGCATCAACATTGCCGGGACGGTGGATGTGCCGGGGGTGAGGGATTACGCCAAGACGCTTCCTCATGTCGAGTTCGTCGAAGACACGCTGTTCGCCTGCTCCCAGGATGCCCAGGGACTGATCAAGGAACGTATCCGGGAGCACAATCTGAACCGGGTGGTGGTGGCCTCCTGCACCCCGCGTACTCATGAACCCACTTTCCAGGAGACCATTAAAGAGGCCGGGCTGAACAAGTATCTTTTCCAGATGGCCAACATCCGTGACCAAGGCGCCTGGGTGCATCTGAACGAACCCGAAGCCGCCACCCAGCGGGCCAAGGACCAGGTGCGTATGGCCATCGCTTCCGTCTCCTTTCAACCCCCGTTGCGGGAGTTTGATCTTCCGATCACCAAGGCCGGTTTGGTTGTCGGGGGCGGGGTGGCCGGCATGGAAGCCGCTCTCGGCTTGGCCGACCAGGGGTACCAGGTACATCTGGTGGAAAAGAAAGATTTTTTGGGTGGACATGCCCGGAAACTCAATCAAACCTGGCTGGGCGAGCCCATCAAACCATATCTGGACGACTTGGTGGAACGGGTGAACAATCACTCCTTGATCCAAATCCACCTCAACTCCGAAGTCACCAATGTTAAAGGCTTTGTAGGCAATTTCACCTCCACCATCGCCGCCGAAGGCCGGGAAGTGGATGTGGAGCATGGCGCCGCGGTTATCGCCATCGGGGGCCACTCTTATAAACCCCAGGAATATCTTTATGGGGAAAACCCCCGGGTGATGCTCTCTTTGGAAATGGACCAGGCTTTGCGGGAGCAAAACCCCCTCTTGAACGAGGCCAAAACTGCGGTTTTCATTCAGTGTGTGGGTTCCCGCATCCCGGAGCGTCCTTATTGCAGCCGGATTTGCTGCACCCACTCGGTGGAAAGCGCTATTCACCTCAAAGAGCTGAACCCGGAAATGGACGTCTTTATCCTCTACCGGGATATGCGCACCTATGGCTCCCGGGAAAACCTTTATAAAGAGGCCCGGGAAAAGGGCGTTATCTTTGTTCGCTTCGATCTCGAGAATGCTCCGCAAGTGGAGCAGCTTCCCGATGGCCGCCTCAAGGTGTCGGTACGCGACCCGATCTTGGGCTTTCCGATAACCCTGGAAACAGATATCCTGACTCTGGCTTCCGCGGTTATCGTTAAGGAGCAGGAGAGGCTGGCCCAGTTGTTTAAAGTGCCCCTGACCAACGACGGTTTCTTCCTCGAAGCCCACATGAAACTCAGGCCGGTGGACTTCGCCACCGACGGCGTTTTTGTCGCCGGGTTGGCTCATTTCCCCAAGCCCATTGACGAGGCCATTGCCCAGGCCAAAGCCGCCGCGGGACGAGCTGCGGTGGTGCTGGCCCAGGATGCCATTCGAGCCGGCGGGGTGGTGGCCGAAATCGATGCCGAAACCTGTGTGGGTTGTCAGGCGTGCGTGGGAGTCTGTCCCTTCGGTGCCATTGAGTATGTGGAAGATGAGGATGTGTGCCAGGTCAACCAGGCTTTGTGCAAAGGTTGCGGTACCTGCGCGGCCAATTGTCCCTCTGAATGCATCACCCTGTTCGGCTTCAGCCACAAACAGCTCTACTCCCAGGTGGACGAAGCCCTCAAAGAACTGGAAGAGGAGATGGAAGAGGCTGCCGGCGCTTAACTTCAGGAATCCAAAACAACAGGAATTTTGCTATGGCTGAGAAACAGTTCGAACCGAAAATTCTGGGGTTTTTCTGTAATTGGTGTACCTATGCCGGGGCCGATCTGGCGGGAGTGAGCCGTTTGCAATACCCGCCCAACATCCGGGTCATCAGGGTCATGTGTTCCGGCACGGTTTCGCCCCACCACGTGCTGCGGGCTTTTCAAAAAGGGGCCGACGGCGTCCTGATCGGGGGCTGCCACATCGGGGATTGCCATTATCTTCGGGGCAATTACATGACCATCAAGCGCATCAGCTTTCTCCAAGAGCTCCTGAAGTTCGCGGGAGTGGATCCGGGACGCCTCCACCTGGAATGGATTTCCGCCGCCGAAGGCCCGAAGCTGGCCCAGACAGTACGTGATTTTACAGAGAAAATCAGGCAATTAGGTCCTTCTCCCCTCAAACACGCCAAACAGGCCGCTTGAGGTGGGAAAATTTTGAGGAATAGGTAAATGGATAATATCCAGAAAAAAGTCAGGGAATTGTTTGAAAAAGGAGAGGTGGCGGGTTATCTGGGGTATAAAATGGTGGAGGGCCACCCTCTGCCCCATCTTTTCACTCCGGACAATTTGGAGGAGTTGGAGCAGTCCGTGGTGGCGCCGGGCAACGCCCGCTATCCGCTGGATAAACTCTTGCAGGTGCTGGCCATCAATTACCCGGAGGACACTTTTGCCATTCAGGTCCGGGGCTGTGACGAACGGGGTTTGAACGAGCTCTACAAATGGAGCCAGCTCGATCCCGAAAAAGTGGTGCTGGTGGGCATCGCCTGCCCGCAGGAGCAAGCGGATTACTGTGAATGCTTCGGGCCCTGGGCTTCGGTAATTGACTACGGGGAAAAATGTGAGCCGGTGGAAAAAAGCCAGCGGGTCTCACGGGTGGAAGAATTACCCTTGTCCGAGTCCTTTCAGGAGTGGATGAGTCACTTCAGCCGCTGTGTCAAATGCTACGGCTGTCGGGATGTCTGCCCCATGTGCTTCTGCAAGGAATGCAGCCTGGAACACCCCGACCTCATGAGCACCGGCAAGGTTCCCCCCGACACCATTTTTCAGTTGGTCCGGGCCATTCACATGGCCGGCCGCTGTATCGACTGCGGCCTCTGTGAAGAAGCCTGCCCGGCCGATATCCCTCTGAGGGTCTTGTACAAAAAGGGTAATAAGCTGGTGAGAGAATTCTTTGACTATGACACCGGCTCTCCGATGGCCGGTCTTTCTCCTTGGAAATTTCTGGGTGATGAGGTCACCTTGGAACCCAAGCCCATGTAAAAACCTTGTTCCTTCTCCTCTGGGCGGTCTCTCGGGACCGCCTTTTTTTAACATGAGCCTGCGCGGGGGCGATCCGAGGATCGGCCCCAAATGAACGGGCGGACCCGCGGTCCGCCCGTTTTATTGTTTGAGGCAACGCAACATGAAATTGTTTTCAGAGCCCCAGCCCTGAGTTTATCCGGGCAGCACCCGATGCTTGTGGTTATATTTGGAGTCCTCCAAAACCAATTGTCTGCCCTGGCGGCTTTTCAGGTTGATAACCACCGGCCCCATCAAGTTGGCGGTCATTTCCTGGGGCTTGCCCGGTGGAATGGTCAAAATCACCAAGATCTTAAAGTCATCCGGCCGCTCCACTTCCAACTCCTGCATAACTTGAGGCAGCGAGCCCGGTTGATAGTCCGACAGAAGAAAACGAGGGTCAATGACCACAAAGGCCAGGTCGGGTTTGTCCAGGCACTGCAACCATAGAAAGGGGGCTTCCCGATTATGCTCAATCAATAAGTAGCGATGATATTGAGTAAAACCCAGAAGCCCTGGGTCCAGGTAGATGATCTGGTCGGAGCGCACGTTTATGGACCCGAATTTCTGGGTCTTTACCGGAAAAACAGCCGGTTCAGGAGATGTAGTTTGTGCATCGGGGGCCATAATTCTTATTCCCGTCTCCATAGCTGGGCAACCTCTTTGACATCTATATCTCGGGTCCCCGCAGCCTGAAGGTTTTCTTCCTGAATGCGTCGATAGATTTCTTCTCGGAGAACGACAACACTGGTGGGGGCTTCTATGCCCAACCGAATTTGCTTGCCGCGGATCTCAAGGATCGTAACGCGAATGTCATCTCCGATGAACAGCCCTTCGCCGGTTTTTCTGGTTAGTATCAGCAAGGTTACCTTCCTGGTTACCGATTTTGATATTGAGAGGCTGTACTATCAGCCGGGGGCCGACTAGGTTCCCAAAACCTCCTTGATTCCAGATGATAAACTTCACAGGTCCAACAGGAAAATCCCGTCAAATCCTACAAATAATCCATCAGGCTCATCCCCATGACCTTGGAGGACGAGAGGAGTGCAGCCTGGTAAGCGGTTTCCTTGGCCTTCAAGAGGTTGGCTGCGGTGACCAAATCAGTGTCGCCCCGGTCGCTGATTTGCCGGGCGAGTTCATCTTTGAGAGTGCCAAAGATACTTTCTTTCATGGCAACCCGATCCAGGGAGGCGCCCAGACCGGCCAGAATTGTCGTCATATGCGACTCATATGAACGCAGTCTTTCCAAACTGGCTCCCGCCCCGTTAGGGTCATTGGCCTCCAGGCTGCTTTTGAGCTGAGCCAGGATCTGGAAAATGTCATGGGTTCCCAGATCACCGCCCACCGCCTCGCTGCCGATTTCATTGACCTTCAGGCGGCTTTGCGCTCCTATGGTGATCTCCAGGTTATGGGTATCTCCTTGATATACAATCGGTTGATAGACTGAAATACTGAAGCGATCCCCTGCTACCCAGGTTCCTCCCATGGTCACTTCCACGCCGTCACCTAAAGCCGCGGCTCCGGCCGGAATGACCGCAGGGGTGGTCCAACTTTGACCACCGTCAACTGAGACTTGATAAGTGCCCACTCCAACTCCGCCCCCCGCTACCACCTCCACCAGGTAGGTACGGCTGTCGGTGCCGGTGTAAGTTCCCCCGGAAACCGCGGTGCCCGTGGAGCCGGACTGCAGGTGCATAACCGGAGGCTGGATATCCCAGGCTCCTTCGACAAAAGGAGGGTTGTCAGTGCTGTATCCTGCCAGAATATGTTGTCCCTTAAATTTGGTGTTTCCGACTTGCATTATTTCCTCTAGATAGCCCTGGATCTGCTGGGCCGCGGCCTGGCGCTGGGCCGCGTTATACGTACCCGTAGCCATCTGGTTGGCCAAACCCGTGCTGGCCCGCACAATGTCAGTAATGTCCTGTAAGGCTGATAAGGTTACACTTAACCAGCTCTTAGCGGTTTCCAGGTTCCGGTCATACTGAACCGTCTGGCCTTCTTCCGTGGTCAATCCCAGGATGGCCCCCACGTCCACGGGATTGTCGCTGATCCCCTGATATTTTTTACCAGAGGAGATGCTTGCATTAATCCTTTGCAAATCCTCTGCCAAGTTTTGCAAGTTGTTTTGAATATTATGAAAAATGGTAGACATGGTGACCCGCACAGCTAAAACTCCTTATCTTTTTATGGCCAGCAGGGTTTGATACAGTTCGTCCGCCACGCTCACCAGCCGGGCCGCGGCCTGGTAAGCTCGCTGGAATTTCACCAGGTTAGTCAATTCCTCGTCCAGAGATACGCCCGAGACCGCATCCCGCATATTGGCAAGTTGCTCCACCAGACCCTGGTAAAAAGTTTCTTGATTTGCCACATCCTGGGCTTCTAAACCCAGAGTCATTACCAGGCGCTGGTAGGCTTCCCCGAAGGTCAAACCGTCCGGTCCCACCGGTGCGCCTTCCAGATCCGCCAAGGCCAGAGCGTTGCGGTTATCGCCCACCGCGTGGGCCCCGGTGGCATCAATTTGCCCGGCGGCGATCAGATCCGGGTCGGCTAATACCCAAGCATTGACGTCTAAAGTATAGGCTTTATCCCCGGTGAAAAAAGTATTGGTGCCCAAAGCAGTGAGGGCATGGCTGTCGTCCCCGGCGAAACCGAAGGTGTCTGATGCTAGATTGCTAACTATTTTCAAGGAGTTATCTTCAACGGACGCGGTGAGCAGGCCGCCTAATACGGGATGGGTATTGATACTGGTGACCACGTCATTCAGAGACAAGCTTGGGTCTATGGCGATAGTGCCGGAAGCCAAAGGAGCCCCGTCCCGGTCCACAAAAATCTGGAAGGAACCCGCCACGATCTCACTTCCCAAGGGCAGACTGGTGCCCAGGGGAGTGGCTGGATCGGTTACCTGGTAGGTGCCCTTGCTTTGGGAAAGAAGGGTTAGACCGACCCCCTGACTGTGCTGATTATTGACGGCTATGATGAGATCCTGGGCCAGTTGGTCCAATTCTTGCTGGTAGGTGGGAATAACTAAATCCCGCGTCTGTACCAGCGCGGTGAGTTTGCCGCCGGTGAGGGTGGAAGAATCCAGGATCTCGGAGGTGCCCCCTGGTCCTTGCCAGATCACTTCCACCTGGTCAGCCGGATTTACCTGATACGTCAAGTCAAAGGACATCACCCCCTGGACCAGGGGACGGCCGTTGGACAAGGCTACGCTGACGGTGCCGTCGCCCGCGGTGTAGGTTTGCACACCGATAAGCTCGGAGAGGCGGGAAATCTCCAATTCCCGTTTGTCCCGTAAATCGTTGGCGGCATGGCCGTCGGATTCGGTTTCCACGATTTCCCGGGTAAGCTGAGCGATGGCAGCCGTGTGTTCATTGATTTCTTTAATGACAGGGTTGACTTGCTGCAGGAGGGATTGCCGCTCCTGAACCAATTGATTGGCCCGGGAGTTAAAGGCATCGCACAAAGTCAGGCCCTGCTGGAGAAGGGCCTGACGTTCTCCGGGCCCGGCAGGGTTATCAGCCAGGTCGTGCCAGGAGGCAAAGAATTGGGACAACAGTTCGTTGACGCCCCCGGCCTGGGTCTCGTTGAAAAACGCGGCTACTTGTTCCAACGCATCCGAGCGGGTCTGGTAATCGGCCAACAACGAGGTTTTCTCATTCAAACGGGCGGTAATAAAAGGATCAAAGGCCCGCTCAATACCCAGGACCTTGACCCCCCGACCCAGGGGACCCACGGAGGAGACCACCGGAGTCTCGGTAATCAGGTTAACCCGTTGACGGGAAAAGCCTGGTGTATCGACATTGGCGATATTGTGGCCGGTGACTTCCACTCCCAACTGTTCGGTCATCAGAGCCTGGGAGGCGATTTGGAGGATGTTGGAAATGCCTGACATGTGATCCGCTCCTGGTCAGTGACCCTCGGCCTTGTTTAAGCTTGACGATGAAAATAGGAGCTGCCCGGGGTGGCGTCAACTTTGCCGGCAGCCTGATAGGTTCCCGGAGACCCGGTTTGCAGGTATCCCAAAAAGTCCTGCACCGTTTCCAGGGCCGCGGCAATGAGGCGATGATTGCGGGCCTGGGCCGCAGCCACATGGCGTTTCAGGCGCTGCAGCTGTTCGGCCTCCTGGTCACTTGATTGTTGAGCCGCGCTCAGGGTCACCTCGTTGATTTTTTCGAGGATCTGCTCTTTTTGCGCGGCCAGACTCAAAATGGCCTCCTCCTCGGAGACGAGGAGGGCATGCCATTCTTTTTCCAGGCACTCAAGAAGTTCCTGATAGAGGGAGGTCTCTTTCTGGACCGTCGGTCCGTTCGGAGACTGGAGGATTTGCTTCATGATCATGCTCCTTTTGAGGATGGGACTCCGTGCGAGCCAGGTCTTGGATTATTTTAGCGGCCAGGCCCAGTCCTCCGCCGGCGGCCAGAGAACGAGCCAGGTGACGGTCGGCCATACTTAGATACCCTTTCATCTGTTTAGAATTTTGGCTCACGGGGTCAACCAGGGCCCGTCTCCCGTGGTCCAGGAGCTGGCCCAAAAAAATGGCTTCAACTTCCATGGCGGCCTGGAGGCGGGAGCGATCATCGGTCGCCCCCTCTGCGGCCAATCCCTGCTCTCTCAGCAGATTCAACGACGCGGACAGCTGGGTTGGCTGTCTTAATGTCCTCGGAGCGGAACTCTTGGAATAAGCTAAAGCCCTTTGAGAAGATGGAGGTGAGCCTGATGGCTTGATTTTGGGTTCAATATGCCAGGTTTCCCCTTTGGATAGGGCCGGTAAATGCAAACCATATTTATCCAACATCTCCGGGGTTAATTTCTCGGCTTGACTCAGATCCACATCCACGGCGAGTCCCCTGGGATGCATGGCATTGGGATGGTCCGCCGGCAGGGCCAGATTGGGTTTTTCCCGATGGACCTGGGCTTGTTCAGCCTTGGTTCTGAGAGTATCGGTTAATACCAAGGGTGTCTGGTGTTTCTGATAGAAATCTTTAGCCAGATTCATGAGTTGTCTCTGGAAGGAAGGTTTCAATCGGTTAAATCTGCCGGTTTTATCCACAAGTGTATCGACCGAACCCGTTCCTTGGGAAAGGGTTGGAGTTAAAGGAGGCAGTGGCGTTACTCTCGATATCATGAGCCGTTCCTAAATGATCTCCAGTTCGGCTTGGAGGGCCCCCGCGGCCTTGATGGCCTGCAGGATGGCGATGAGGTCCCGGGGAGTGACGCCGATGGCATTGAGAGCCTGGACCACCTGGCCGATGCTTACCCCTTCAGGCAGGACCATGAGACGGTTTGCCCCTTCCCTGACCGTGACCGTGCTGTCCGGGACCACCGCGGTTTCCCCTTCGGAAAAGGGCAAGGGCTGGGAGATCCGGGGCTTTTCCTTGATGCGGACCATGAGGTTGCCGTGGGCAATGGCCACCGTGGATATCCTGACGTTGGATCCCATGACCACGGTGCCGTTGCGTTCGTCGAGAACCACCTTGGCCACCATATCGGGATTGATGTGCAGATTTTCCAGGGAAGCCAACAACGGCACTACCCGGCCTTTATATTGAGGCGGCAGTTTCACGCTGATGGTGCCCCCGTCCCGGGAGAGGGCGTAGGTTCCTTGCAGGGCCTTGTTAATGGCGGTCACGGCCCGCTGGGAGGTGGTGAAGTCCGCATCGTGGAGGGAGAGGGTAAAAATATCCTTGTCCAATAAATCCAGGGGAATTTCTTTTTCCACCGTGCCCCCGCCGGTGATGCGCCCCGCAGTGGGATGATTTTTGGTAACCCCGCCGCCGGCCTGGCCGCTGGCGGAGAATCCTCCCACGGACACCGGCCCCTGGGCCAGGGCGTACACCTGTTTGTCCACTCCTTTCAAGGGGGTTAGAAGCAGGGTGCCCCCTTGCAGGCTCTTGGCGTCGCCCATGGAAGAGACCACCACGTCAATTCTGGAGCCCACCCGGGAGAAGGGCGGCAGCAAGGCGGTCACCGCGACCGAGGCAATATTTTTGACTTTCATCTTTTCCCGGTCGGCGTTGATCCCCAGATGGGAAAGCATGTTAGCCAATTCCTGGACATTAAAATCCACGTTGGTGCCGTCGCCGGTGCCATTCAGCCCCACCACCAGACCGTTGCCGATGAGCTGGTTGGGTCTCACGCCTTTAAAATTAGCAATGTCTTTCAAGCGAATGGCCGCGGCGGGCTGAACCAGAGGCCCCAGAATCATGATCAGGGTGGCCAGCAGGCAGAGCCCCTGGCGCCACCAGCCTGGATAAAAAACCTGAGCATGTAGTTGGTGCTTACGTGCCATATCGTTGCCATCCGTTTAAAACGGCCAGACATGGTCGATTATGCGCTGGCCCCAGCCCACTTTCTGCTTGTCGGACACTACGCCGACGCCGGAAATCACCATCCGAGGCTCCGCCACCTTGGTGGAGGGCACAATGTTGTTGCGATCGATGTCCTGGGGTCGGACTATGCCGGTGAGAATCATCACTTCGGTCTCATTATTGATGCGCAGGTGCCGCCGACCCTGGATTACCATGTTCTGGTTGGGAAGCACCTGGATTACCCTGGCGGTCAAGAAGGAGGTGAAACTGCTCTGGCGTTCCGTTTTGCCCTCGCCTTTGGAAACGTTGCCCACCGTGCCTTCCAACGCGGTGTCCACATCCACATCTTTATTGGTAAAGGCTTTCATGGGAAAACTGAGGCCGAACAAGGAGGCAACTCCCACCTTGACCCCGGAGTCCCGGCTGGTATTGGTATTGGCGATTTCACTGGCTTTGGAGGTCTCCGTGATGCTGATGGTGACCAGGTCGCCCACCGTGGAGGCCCGGTTATCCGAGGCCAACCCGTCAGGCTGGCTGCCGTTCCACAAAGAGCCTTCCTGGAGCGTGGGAGTCGGGGGCAGAGGCTGGCTGGCAATCGGAGTTTCCGGAGCATATTTGTCGAAAGTAAGATGGCCGCAGCCACCCAGGACGAGAACTACCAACCCCAGAAGCCAGAAGCGGGAAAAACGCAGGCTCATAGCTGCACCTTTACGGTTTTGGCATTGACTACCAGCGCGTCGAATTCCTTTTTACTTTTGGGATTGACTACGCGGATATTTTTTCCCAGATAACCCTGTTCCCGGGCCACTCCTTTGGTGGAGACCTCCAGGCCCTCCTGATCCAGAACCACGGTGACTTCATCCCCCCGTTTGATAATGGGTTGATTGCTTAAATGGCGGCTGGTGAGGATCTCCTGGGGCCCCAAACTTTTGGCCAGGATGTGGCCCAGGACCTGGTCGGGAGAGAAATAAAAGTCATTCAGGTTCAATCCCGTCACCTCCCGGGGCATGACCTGAATATCTCCGGGGCCGATGGTGTCTTCAGCCCTTAAGGGCCGGGTGGAACAGACCACCAGACGTTTCAGCCGCACCACGCCGTTTACCTTGAGGCGCTTTAAGGGCTGGCCCTGGTGCAAAACCACAATTTCCAGGGTGACATCGCCCAGAATTTTGTCATTTCTCGGGGGCAGAGCCTTGAGAGTTACCTGGGCATCCGGAAGGATGATGGGCTCTTTTAAGGGGAATACCTCGATATGCAGGTTGTCGGGCGGATAGGGATTGTGGGTCTGGACATAACGGCGAAAGGTTTCCGCCACGTCTTCGCCTTTAAGGAGCACCCCCGTTTGCCGCACCTGAATGGCCGCCGGCAGGGTGGCTTCGGGAAAATATTGGATGAGGCCCATTTGACCCAGGCGGTATTTGAGAAATTCCTGGGTCAGGGTGTAAATCTGGCCCGGAGGAGGCGCCGACCAGACCAGCGCGGAGCCGCATTTTTGGGCCAACTCGGGAGGCAGGTCCGCCAGGTTGGACAGGGTGATGTAATTCCCGGCCACCTGGGCCTCGCTTTTAAAGGTCAGAGAGCCGTGGGCCAGTTCAGCCTGGAAAAGCAGAACCGCCAGAATCAGCCACCAAAGACCCAAGCGCCGCCGCGGCATAACCAGCCCTCCTTACGTCTTCAGGTGATAGGCCCTCTCCATCATGGCGTCCGCCGTCTGGATGGCCTTGGAATTCAGTTCATAAGCCCGCTGGGCGATGATCATATTGACCATCTCCTCCACCACGTTGACATTGGAGATCTCGAGGTAGCCCTGGGCCAGCGTGCCCACCCCGTCCACACCCGGTTGGCCTTCCAGGGGATCGCCGGAGGCCTCAGTGGGCTGAAAAAGGTTGCGCCCGACGCTGTAGAGGCCGGCCTGGTTGGCGAAGGTATAGAGCGGGATCGTCCCGGAGGCCAAGGCCTCGCTGTCGGGACCGAAGCAGGTGATATTGCCGTAGTTGTCGCAGGAGACGTAGACCGTCTCGGGAGGAATACTGAATTCCGGCTGCAGTCGGTCGCCGTTGGGGGTGGTGAGGAAGCCGTCTTTGTCGACTTTGAAGGAGCCCGCCCGGGTGTAAAATTCCACGCCGTTGCTCATGACCTTGAAGAAGCCCTTGCCTTCAATGGCCAGGTCCAGTTCATTTTCGGTGTGCACATAATCACCCTGGGAAAAGACCTTGGAAATACCCACCGGCCGCACTCCCAGACCGATCTGCTGGCCGACGGGCACCTGACCGCCGCCGGGGAGCTCGCCCCCTGCCGGCTTGACGGTCTGATACATCAGGTCTTCAAAGTCCCCTCGGTTCTTTTTAAAGCCGGTAGTATTGACATTGGCCAAATTGTTGGCAATGATGTCGAGCCGCAATTGCTGGGCTCCCATACCGGTGGCTGCGGAAAACATGCCTCGAAACATCCCTTACCCCCTGCCGTCTCAGGCTTGCTGCCCGATTTCTTCCACGACTTTGCGGTCGTGGGCTGTGAATGTTTCTAAAATCTTTATGTAAGATTCATACCGCCGATGAATATCAACCAGGTTTATGGACTCGGCAACCAGGTCCACGTTGCTCTCCTCGATGCTCCCCTGGACGACTTTAAAGTCCTTGGCCTCCATTTCTTCCCCGGTTTGGGGTCCGGGAGCGAAACAGGTGCGGCCCTCCGTGCGGAGGTCCTGGGGATTGGGGAAGTCCACCACCAGGATTTCGTCGGCCAGGTTCTGGTCCATATGGATGCCGCCCTCGAGGTCGAAGCCGAAATATTTGTTCCGGGAGTCCATGGAAATAGGGCCATTTTTTCCCATCACCAGATGACCCTCTTTGGTCACCAACTGAAAATCGCGATTAAGGTCAAAGCTGCCGTTTCTGGTGTAACGGAAGCCCTCGGGGGTCTGGACTTTGAAAAATCCCTTGCCCTGGATGGCCAAATCGGTTTCACCGCCGGTTTCGTGGATGGCACCCTGAGAAAAATCCCGGCTGCGCACGTCCACATAATGCGCGGCCTCGGGCGGGCCCGGGCCGATGGTCCGCGGGGCGGTGACTTCCCAATTACCGAGCAATTCCCGCTTGAATCCCGTGGTGCTGGCATTGGCCAGATTGTGGCTGACCATTTCCAGCTCCTTCAGAGCCCGAACACCCATATAAGTGGCCATGTTCCAACCGATGTCCATCTACTGCCTCCTGGGCTTTGACCAGCCCGATGTGTTCGACTACAACTTCTGCAAAGGGAGTGCCATTATTTAATATCCTGTAATTACTACACATTAAAGATTAGTTTCTCTGGCCCTCCCGGAAAAAGTTGCCTATCGGCTGCCGTCCCGCGTCTTGCCAATCCCCTTTTCTCAAGGTATTTTTAGGTCTAGATCGTCTCATTTCAGGTCAGAGCCCAATTGACGCCAAGAGGGTTCCGGGGTCGAGAACTCCTGCCTTTCTCCCGGTTCCCCCCAACTCCGGCAAGAGAACTCTGATAAAATAAGGTATAATATAAAAATTGCCCTTGCGGCGTGGCGAGATAACGTGGTGGTGTGAGTTGTGCAGTATTGTCAGCGAAAATAGCTGATACCAAATTGCCGTCAGACAAGTAATTTTAATGTAGGGGCACGGCTTGCCGTGCCCAAGGCGCAGGCTGAAGCCTGCGGCTACATTTTGTTACCCATATGGCAGCAACTTGGTATGAGCTAACATCCGGGTTATCACAACGATACCTGAAGGTTGGAAGGAACAGTAAAATCCGCCAATAATTCCGGGGTGCGGTACCGGCCCCGTTTTTGGCGCGTCAGGCGCGTCCGGCAAGGAGTAATACCAGGCAGTCGCTCAGGAGCCGGGGAGCTTTTTCAAAATTATGACAAGCCCGAGTGGCACCAGTGGTATCCGGTAGGATTTTTGCAAATAAACCCATTCCGGACAAAAAATGTAGCCGCGAGGCTCAGCCTGTGCCGGCACAGGTTGAAAACCTGTGCCACCAGGATTTTCCTTTATTAAGGATAATCTGTCGGGACATATACAAGTTTCATGTCCATATGAATAAAGGTGGCAGGTGAAACCGATCCACTTGCCACGAATCAACAAAAAAACCGCAAACCGAAAACTGTAACCAATGCCTAAGCTTCACTATATGGAGCGCCAGTCTTTTTCCAGCTTCAGGTGGCAGGAGGTGGCCCAGGCTTTGGCCCGGGGATACCGGGAGGTCGATCTTTTCGGCCTCAACCCTGTGGCCGGAGCTTATTTTTTGAGCCGCCTGGGTCAAACCCTCCGCTGCCCCATACTTCTGATCACCCCTCAGGGTGAGGCGGCCGAAATTTTTTTCAAGGATCTGACTTTTTTCGGGGCCGGCAATTCCGGTCCTGCGGGACCCTGGCCCGGGCTGGGCTGGTTTCCGGCCCACGAAATTCTCTCCTTCCGCCCCCTGGGGCTGGATGCCGAGGTAAGCTCCGCCCGTCTGGCCGGGGCCTACCTGGCCCTGACCTCCCGGGAGCCCTTTTTTCTGGTGGCTTCCGCCGCGGCGCTGCGGGAAAAGTTGCCCCCCAAAAACGTGCTCCAGGAAGCCTGGCTGTACCTGGTCATCGGGGAGGAAGTTGCCCGGCAGGAATTTCTCGGCCGGCTGCAAAACGGCGGCTACGAACGCCGGCCCCTGGTGGAAGACCGGGGGGAATTTTCCGTCCGGGGCGGGGTGATTGATTTATTTCCGCCTCTGTACGAGCGCCCGGTGCGCCTGGAGTTCTGGGGGGATACCCTCGAGTCCCTGCGCTTTTTTGATCCGGCCACCCAGCGCTCCCAGGGGTCCCTGGAGGACCTGGTGGTGCTGCCCGCCAGCGAAGTCATCCTGGACGACGCGGCCCGGGAGCAGGCCTTGCAAGGACGGAGCAAACGCCGGGACCCCCGGTTCTGGCATCACGTTCAGGAGGGCATTCATTTCTCGGGCATCGAGCGCCATCTGGCGGAATTCTATCCCGAGACCCAGACCCTATGGGATTACCTGCCCCCCGAAACCCTGGTGGTGGAGTGGGACCCCCTGAACCTGGGCCCGGCCCTGGAAAAACTGGCCGCCGACGCCGCGGGCGAACCCTCCGGGTGGCTGGACGAGGTAGCCTGGGAGGAGAGGCGCGCCCCCTTTGCCCGGGTTTCGTGCCATGTCCTGCCGCTGGGCGACACCGAGGGGCCCAGCCGCTTTGTCATTCAAACGGAGAAAAACGAGGGTTTGGCCCAGGAACTGGCCGAGGCCGGGGGTGAAGACGGCCGCCT